>JAYVOI010000227.1:0-4119 GCA_043758005.1 Ilumatobacteraceae bacterium | reverse complement strand
GGCTCTCGTGGCGCTCCGTGCCCAACACGTACAGCCCGCCGAGGGCACGGATCTTGTCGCCCTCGGCCCTGCACTCGTCCTTGTATTCGGCCAGCAGTTGGTCGTAGCGAGCCAATGCAGCTGTGCGCGCCGCCTTGAACTCGTCGGGCATCTCGTCGACCGGCAGCGGCAACGCGAAATCGTCGACCAGCACATCGGGATCGTGCCCTTCCTTGACGACCTCGTGGCGAGCGAGACCCTCAGGGTTTCCGCCGAGGATGATGTCGACGCCGCGACCGGCCATGTTGGTAGCGACGGTCACCGCATTGAGCCGACCGGCCTGTGTCACGATCATCGCCTCACGGGTGTGCTGCTTGGCGTTGAGCACTTCGTGTGGCACGCCGCGCTTCTTCAGCAGCTGCGACAGGTACTCGCTCTTTTCGACGCTGATGGTGCCGACAAGAACCGGCTGACCACGCTCGTTCCTGTCGGCGATGTCGTCGACAACCGCACCGAACTTCGACTGCTCGCCTTTGTAGATGAGGTCGGCCTGATCGTTACGAATCACGGTCTGGTTGGTGGGGATCGGCACCACAGTCATCTGGTAAGTGCCCATCAATTCGGCAGCCTCAGTGGCCGCGGTTCCGGTCATGCCCGCCAACTTGTCGTACATACGAAAGTAGTTCTGCAGGGTGATCGTCGCGAGGGTCTGATTCTCCTCTTTGATCTTCACACCCTCTTTCGCTTCGACGGCTTGGTGGATGCCTTCGCTCCACCGGCGGCCGTCGAGGACGCGGCCGGTGAACTCATCGACGATCTTCACCTCGCCGCCTTGGATGATGTAGTCCTTGTCGCGCTTGTACAGCTCTTTGGCCTTCAAGGCGACCGACAGTTGGTGTACCAGGTTCTGCTGCACCTCGTCGTACAGGTTCTCGATGCCCAGCGACTGCTCGACCTTCTCGATGCCCGCTTCGAGCGGAACGACCACGCGCTTGTCTTCTTCGACCTCGTAGTCGACGTCGCGCTTCAGCGATCGAACGATGGAGGCGAACCGGTAGTAGAGCTTGGCCGCATCCGCGACGCGTCCGCTGATGATCAGCGGCGTACGGGCTTCGTCGATGAGGATCGAGTCGACCTCGTCGACGATCGCGAAGTTGTGGCCGCGCTGCACCTTGTCGGCCAGCGTGGTGGCCATGTTGTCGCGCAGGTAGTCGAAGCCGAACTCGTTGTTGGTGCCGTAGGTGATGTCGCAGGCGTAGTTGGCCCGCTTCTCCGACGGGTGCTCTTTGAAGCCGGGGATGATCAATCCGACGTCGAGGCCCATCCACTTGTGGATGCGGCCCATCCACTCGGCGTGGAACCGGGCCAGGTAGTCGTTGACCGTGATCAGGTGCACACCCTTGCCACCGAGACCGTTGAGGTACGCGGGCAGTGTGCTGACCAGCGTTTTGCCTTCACCGGTCTTCATCTCTGCCACCCAGCCGAAGTGCAGTGCTGCACCACCCATCAACTGCACGTCGAAGTGACGCTGGCCGATGACCCGGCTGGCCGCTTCGCGCATCACCGCGAAGGCCTCGATCAGGAGGTCGTCGAGGGTCTCGCCACGCTCGATGCGGCCACGGAACTCCGCCGTCTTGGCGCGGAGCGCGTCGTCGCTGAGTGCGCTCATTGCCGCGGACTGTGCGTTGATGTCGGGAACCAGGCCCTCCAGGGCCTTCAGTTTCTTGCCTTCACCAGCTCGGAGGATGCGATCGAGGATGCCCATGCGGGTTCAAAGCCTACCGGCGGGTACGGCGCTGGCCTTGGCAAGGCCGCGTCCGCGCGCCACGAAATCACGGTGCGGGGTGACGGAGTGTCGTAGTTGGGCGCTCGCCGCGGCGACGAGTTCGACCCGAGCGACGCCTGCGCCCCGCAATGCCTCGGCCGCGGTGCGCAACGTGGCGCCGGTGGTGACCACATCGTCGACGACCAGCACCGACAGGTCACGCCGCGGCCGCCGGGCGCGAAAAGCCGGGCCGGCCAGGCGATCGACTCGGGACTTTCCGGTCTGCGGGCCGCCGTGCGCCCGGTACAGCAGACGCCGGCAGGGCACGCCCAGTTGACGGGCGACGCACTGGGCGATGGCCTCCGCCTGGTCGTAGCCGCGACGCCGGACCCGCCGGGCACTGGTCGGCGCCCAAGTGACGAGATCGACGTGCTGCAGCTTGAGCCGGCGCACCATCTGCGCTGCGATCACGCGGGCCGCCGAACGGCGGTGACGGAACTTCAGGGCAACGATCAACTCGCGCGCCACGCCATCGAACGCAAATGCAGCCCTGATGCCATCGGGGCAACGTTGTGGACCGACGGACGCCAGCGAGAACCGGCACCGGTGACACAACACGTCGCCCGGACACCCGCACGCAGCGCAACGGCTGGAAAGCAACCCAGAAATCAACCCCGGAATCAGCATGGTGCAATCAATACCAGGAGGGTGTGACACGGCGATCGGTAGGGTCTCGGCGTGCTGCGACGCGTCCTGCTCGATCGACCCGTGGAGCGGCTGGCCCGCTGTGTGACCGGGCTGGCGTGCTTCGGATTGGGCATCAGCATGTTCGTGACCGCGCGCCTCGGCCTCGCGCCGTGGGACGTCTTCCACCAGGGCGTTTCCCGCCACACGGGGATCGCCCTCGGCTGGGTGATCGAGATCACCGGATTCCTGCTCCTGCTGTTGTGGATCCCGCTGCGACAACGCCCCGGCGTGGGCACCATCCTCAACGCGCTCGAGATCGGGCTCGTCGTCAACCTGATCAGCGACCACCTACCGTCCACCGACCGCCTCGTCCCCCGGCTCGCCTACGTCGTCGGAGCTGTCGGCGTGATCGCCCTCGGCTCGGGCCTCTACATCGGCGCCGGGCTCGGCACCGGCCCGCGTGACGGCTTGATGGTCGGGCTGGCGGCGCGTGGATACTCGGTCCGCGTCACCCGCACCATCCTGGAAGCCGTCGTGATGGCCAGCGGCATCGCCCTCGGCGGTCGCATCGGGGTCGGCACACTGGCCTTCATGTTCGGTATCGGCCCGCTCGTGCACGTCCTGATCCCGCGGTTGGAGATGTCGAAGCCAGTCACGAAATCTCCGGATGCACCGGAGATCTCGTGCCCTGCCCTCGAGTGAGCGCTCAGTACCGGTAGTGCGAAGGCTTGAACGGGCCTGACGGCTCGACGCCGAGGTACTCGGCCTGCTCGTCGGTGAGCTTGGTCAGCTTCACGCCCAACGCGTCGAGGTGCAGCGCGGCGACCTTCTCGTCGAGCCGCTTCGGAAGCACGTGCACACCGAGCGGATACTGCTCGACGTTGTTGAACAGCTCCATCTGGGCAATCACCTGATTGCTGAACGAACAGCTCATCACGAAGCTCGGATGCCCGGTGGCGCAGCCCAGGTTGACCAGCCGGCCCTCGGCCAGCACGATGATCGCGTGGCCGTCGGGGAACGACCACAGATCGGTGCCCGGCTTCAACTGGTCGTGCGTCGCGCCGCTGCGGGCCAGGCCGGCCATGTCGATCTCGCTGTCGAAGTGTCCGATGTTGCACACGATCGCGTTGTGCTTCATCTGGTGCATGTGGTCGACGGTGATGATGTGGTCGTTGCCGGTCGCCGACACGAAGATGTCGGCGGAGCCGACGACGTCTTCCAGCACGGTGACCTGGTAGCCCTCCATCGCCGCCTGCAATGCGTTGATCGGGTCGACCTCGGTCACGATGACCCGGCAGCCCTGGCCCTTCAGCGCCTGGGCGCAGCCCTTGCCGACGTCGCCGTATCCACACACCACCGCGATCTTGCCGCCCAGCATCACGTCGGTCGCCCGGCAGATGGCATCTACCAGTGAGTGCCGGCAGCCGTACAGGTTGTCGAACTTGCTCTTGGTGACCGAGTCGTTGACGTTGATCGCGGGGAACAACAACTCGCCGCGCTCGTGCATCTTGGTGAGGCGCATCACGCCGGTCGTCGTCTCCTCGGTGACGCCCTTGATCCGCGCCGCCATCTGGGTCCACTTCTGCGGGTCGGTCTTCAGCGAGCGCTGCAACAGCCCGAGCACGATCGCGAACTCCGGGTTCGACGCCGATCCGGGGTCGGGCACCTCGCCGGCCTTCTCGAACTCG
>JAYVOI010000226.1:0-9567 GCA_043758005.1 Ilumatobacteraceae bacterium | reverse complement strand
GATTCGTCCTCGATGTGTGGCGTCGACGGGAATCGACGTTGGCCTCCCTACCGCGTCCGTCACCTGGTTTGACGCGACGTTGAACCCCGCGCCCGGTGTGGGCAACGTCAACGGCGCGGCGACACGCGCACCGGCTGATCGCTGACTGGCTCGTACGTGGTCGATCGTCGACGACGCCGGGCGATCACCAACAGGACGCCGATTGCTGCGATCACGAGCCCCGCCGCGCCGAACACGGCGACACCAGCGGCCGTCCCGAGCCCAATGGCCGCGAGCAGCCCGAGGATCGGCCCGGCACAGCACACCGCGCACGCCGCGGCGCCGGCACCGATGAGGGCCATGTCTGGCTTCTTGGTCGTCATGCTGCGACTCCGAACAACGAGTCCACGAGGTCGAGCGCGTCAGTGGGAGCGCGAACTTCCAGGCCGATGCCGCGCGCGTCGACGGTGATGGCGAAGCGGAAGAACTGACAGCAGGTCTGCTCTGCCGCGACGAGGCGAATCAGTTCGGCGAGGGGTGTTGCCGGTGCGAACGTCAGGCGTACGCCACCGTCGATCTGCTCGCGACGTTCCGTGTGAGACAGCAGTGAGTTCCAGTCGTCGAGCCGACCAACCATCGAGTGTGGCTCGAGCGTGCAAGCGATGTCATGGTCGGTGTCGACCGTCGGCTTGGAGATCAGAGACACTGCCTGCGGCTTCGGTGCTGCGTTGTTCGACGTGTCGGTCACGCAGCCGCACCGGTCGTCACACGGGCCTTCCGGCCGGTGCAATTCCAGCGTGGCCGCCGCCCGCTGCAGCTCGGAGGTCAAGGTCATCAGCTCGACGACCTGTTGCTGTGCGCTCACGAGTTTCCCGGCAACCACGGCACGCAACCGGTCTTGCACAGGGCCACAGCGCCCGCCTTGCCACGCCAGCGTGAGATCGGCGACCTCGTCGAGGCTGCAGCCGAGTTGCTTGGCGCGGGCGATGAACGCCAGACGGTCGAGGGTCTCGTCGTCGTACTGCCGATACCCGGCCGGGGTGCGGACCGACGGCGGCAGGAGACCGATCGCTTCGTAGTAGCGCAGCGTGGCCGCGCTGAACCCGGTCCGCTCGGCTACGTCTTTGATCTGGTAGGTCGTCGTCACTCGCTCAGCGTAAACCTTCGAGTCAACTCGAAGGTCAAGGACTGATCTCGGTCGCCGGCCAACGGTGCGAACAACGCCGCCATCACGCAGGGTGCCAGACTTGACGGAACCTTGCAGATCGCCAGAGATCGAGCAGAGAGAGGCAATTCCGACAATGTCCGACACCCTCGAAGCCGTTGCACCCGCGTTCGTCGACATGGCCCATCGAATCGTCTGGGCCACGGCGGCCACCGTCGACACGGCGGGCAATCCTCAGTCACGGATCCTGCATCCGGTCTGGCAATGGGATGGGTCGACCCTCACCGGGTGGATCGCGACGTCGCCGCTGTCGCTGAAGGCCAAGCATCTGGCTGCGCTTCCCCGCGTCTCGCTGACCTATTGGCACCCGGACCAGGACACCTGCACGGCGAACTGCGTGACCCAGTGGGAGTTGTCCGATGCCGAGCGGCGGGCCGGTTGGACGCGATTTGCCACGGCGCCCGCGCCGGTCGGCTACGAACCGTCGATCGTGCCGGGGTGGGATTCGCCGCTGGCGCCGGGATTCGGGATCTTGCGACTCGAGCCGGTGTCGCTCCGTTTGATGGACGGCTCGGCGATCGTTGGTGGGGCCGGCCGGCGGCTGAGTTGGGCACGTCGACCGTGACCGGTCATCCGTCGTAGCCTGGTCGGGCGCGATGTGAGTAGTGCCAGTACCGAAAACGCGCCCGACCACCGACTCCGGGCGCGATGTGAGTAGTGCCAGTACCGAAAACGCGCCCGACCCGGTGAGCCGGGGATGGCGAGCGGTACAGTCCGGCGCATGCCCACCTCCGCGGTCCACGACGTCCACATGGTGATCAACCTGGTGCACCGACTCGTGTACTTCGTGCCGGAAGCGGCGGAGGAATACGCCGCGCTCGGGGTGAGCGGCGCCGGTGGTTACTTCGGCTCGCGGTCGGCACCAATGGGTGCGGTGCCCGATGAGGTCATTGTCGCCACCTTCTACAACTTCAGCCCGCTGGCCGTCACGTCGGCGATGCCGGGCGTGTGGGATGCGGCCTCGCCCGACTCGCTCCAGGCGGCGCGGTTTCGGGTCGTGGGCCGGGCGCTCGAACGCGTCGGTGTCGATCTGAGCGCCGATCAGATCGCCGAGGCGCGCTCCCTGATCGACCCGGTCGTCGCCGGGTTGGACATCGCCGGCAAACCGTTGGCTGCGGCCAACGCGTCGGTGGCGTTGCCGGACGACCCCTTGGTCGCGCTGTGGCAACAGCTGACGGTGGTGCGCGAGTGGCGCGGCGATGTGCACATCGCCCTGCTGGTCACGAACGAGATCGGGCCGTGCGAATGCCTGGTGCTGCAGGTCGGCACCGGCCGGTTCCCGATGCGAATCGCCCAGGTCACGCGGCGCTGGGACGAAGGCCAGTGGGCGGCGGCGATCGGCAGCCTCGCCGCACTGGGTTGGGTCAACGCCGACGGCACGGTCACCCCCGAGGGCGTGGATGCGCGAGACCGGATCGAGGCGGACACCGATCGGCTGTGCGAGTCGATCTGGCGGCCGGTGGGCGACCGTGGTGCTGCCCGCTTCAGCGAACTGATCCTGCCGATCCACCAGGCGATCGACGCCGTCGGCACGTACGCAGTGCTCGGCTGAGCCGGGCGGGTCGGCGACGGACGGCCTCGACGCTCAGCGGGTGAGCGAGAACTGACTGACGCCGAGGTAGCCGGTACGAAATCCGGCCTCGCAGTAGGCCAGGTAGAACTCCCACATCCGCTTGAAGGTGTGGTCGAACTGGCCGCCCGCCGGCATTGGCCAGTTCGCCAAGAACGTCTCACGCCAACACCGCAGCGTTGTTGCGTAGTCGGCGCCGAAGTCTCGGCGGTGCGTCACCGCCAACGACGTGTGTCGTCTCAGCGTCTCCTCGATCGCTTCGATCGATGGAATGATCCCGCCCGGGAAGATGTACTTGTGAATCCACGTGTAGGAGTGCTGGGTCGCCAGCATTCGGTCGTGGGCCATGGTGATCGATTGCAGTCCCACCCGTCCACCTGGTCGAAGCAGACGGTCGAGGGCGATGAAGTACTCGGGCCAGAATCGTTTGCCGACCGCCTCGATCATCTCCACACTCACGATCGCGTCGTACTGTCCGGTCACCTCGCGGTAGTCGGCCAACAGGATGTTCACACGATCCGACACGCCTGCCTCGGCGACTCGCCAGAGGGCAAGGTCGCGTTGCTCAGCCGACAGTGTGATCGTGGTGACCTGTGCGCCGCGCTGGGCGGCCTGGATGGCGAGTTGACCCCAACCGGTGCCGATCTCGAGCATGGAGCAACCGTGTCCGACGGCCGCGAGGTCGAGGACGCTGTTGATCTTGCGGCGCTGTGCGGAGGCGAGGTCGTCGCCGTCCTCGAACAGTGCCGAGGAATAGCTCAACGTGTCGTCGAGGAACGATGCGAAGAGCTCGTTCGAAAGGTCGTAGTGACGACGGATGTTCTGTCTCGCTTGCGAGGGTGTGCCCTCCTCGTGCGCGGGTCTCTGACCCTCGACCACTCGCCGCAGCCGCTGCAGTGGTCGGGGCACCAGGTTTGCCACGTTGCCGGCGAACGGGACGAGCAGCTCGGCCAGGTCGGTGCCACGCGCCGCATCCCATTCGCCGGCCATGTACGACTCGCCGAAGCCGATCTTGGCGTTGGTCCCGAGACGGGCGAAGAAGGCATCAGGCCGATGGATCACCATGGACGGTGAGCCGTTGCGACCGCCACCGATCGACGTGCCGTCGGGAAGTCGCACGCGCAGCGACAGGTCGGCGACGGCGTGACGGAAGATCGATCGGGCGATCGCAGCACGCACTGCCGACCGCGGCGCGGACAGTGCCGGCCAGGCCCCGGCGACCTCACGGTGATCGAGCTGAGGGTGACCAACGGTGGGGGCCTCGATGACGGACATCGTCAAACTCCTTCTTGGTGCAGATGGGGCGGTCGGGCGACCACGGGAAGCCCGCGGATCCACAGCCAGATGCCGTGGACACGAATGAGTGCCGAGACGCGGTGGGCCATCACAGGTCGTTGCAACGCGAATCGAACGATGGTCCTCGCAGTTGCAGGTATCGCAACTCCGGCGAAACTTGCATCGAACACCGTGAGACCTGCGCGCTCCAGCGCGACCGTGACCTCGACCCGGTCGTCGGCGATCCCGAACTGCATCTCGTAGCGCCCCGATACGTCGTTGAACGGCGACACGTACATCTGCTTGGCGACGTTGGCCGCGCCGTTGGCGTCGGGTGTCAAGAGGTAGGCGTGGCGATCGCCGTAGGTGTTGTGGACCTCGGCGATGACGCAGCGCAGTGCGCCGTCGGCGCCGAAGCACCAGAACACGGTCAGCGGGTCGAAGACGTGCCCGAAGATGCGTGCGTTGGCGAGCATCGCAACCCGCCCCCCTCCACCGAGGTCGATGCCGTGTCGGGCGAGGTACCGGCACACGTTGACCTTGAGATCGGACGATGCGCCCGGCCCGCTGCCGCCGAGGTGATCCCGGGCGTCGAATCCGACCAGTGGCCGCAGGTACCACGGCGACCGGGGGATGTTGTCGAGATCGACCATCCATTGGTACACGCGGTGTCGGAACGCGTGCTCGACCGGGCCCCGCCGACGATGCGCGACGAAGCCGTCGACGATTGCCGGCAACACCGGCAGGTCGGCAATCGTCGTCACCACGACGCACCGAGTGCGCGTGCGGCCTCGACGCCCGAGCGGCATCCGTCCTCGTGGAAGCCCCACCCGTGGTAGGCACCGGCAAACGCGGTGCGCGGTGTGGAGATCGAGGCGAGGCGGGCCTGGGCCTGCAGCGTCGCCAGGTCGTAGATCGGATGCTCGTAGTTCATGGTTGCGATCACCCGGGCGGGGGCGATCCGCTGACGGGCGTTCAGCGTGACCAGGTACTGCACGGCGCTATCGAGACCCTGGAGCCGGTTCATCCAATAGGTCACGACTGGCGCGTGATCAGCGTCGGCCCTCGATGGCGTGAGGTAGTTCCACGATGCCCTCGCTTGGGGCGCGGTCGGCAGCAAGCGCGAATCGGTATGGAGGATCGCCTCGCTCTGCGAGTAGCGAAACGCCCCGAGGATCTCCTTCTCACGCGGGCTCGCATCCGCCAGCAATTCGAGGGCCCGATCGGCGTGGGTCGCGATGACGATGGCGTCGTAGCGCTGCCAGGCTCGAGACGAGTCTTGTACCGCGACACCGTTGTCGTCGCGCAGCACGTTGGCGACCGCTCGACCGATGCGCACCTGTGACACCCGGTCCGCGATGGCCTCCACGTAGGTCCGCGAGCCGCCGACGACCGTGTACCACTGCGGTGAATCGGTCAGCGTCAGCATGCCGTGATGGGCGAGGAATCGGAAGAGGTATCGCGCTGGGTAGTCGAGTGCAGCCGCAGGGCCCATGGACCACACGCACGAGACGACCGGCACCGCGTACAGCCGAAGGAACGAGTCGGAGAAGCGATGCTCGGCGAGGAACTCGCCATAGGTCGTCTGATCACTGTCGTCGGTGTCAGACAGGAACGCGGTGGCGCGGGTCTGGAACCGTTTCACCTGCGCGAGGACGGACAGGAACCGAGGATCGAGCGCCCGCCGGTGTTGGGCGAACACACCTCTTGCGCCGCGTCCGCCGGCGAACTCGAGCCCGGTCGCCTCATCGGTGATGCTCATGCTCATCTCGGTCGGCCGGGTCTGCACCCCGAGCTCTCCGAAGAGCCGCCTCAACTGGGGGTACGTGCGATCGTTGTGCACGATGAAGCCGGTGTCGACCGCCAGCATCGAGCCGGACGGGTCGGCGACGTCGTGGGTGTGCGCATGCCCTCCGAGCCGGTCGTCGGACTCGTAGAGCGTCACGTCGTACATCGGCGCCAGGACGTAGGCAGCGGTCAGCCCGGCGACGCCACCGCCGACGACCGCCGCAGTCGCCCGGTGGCCGCCTGACGACACGGTCCTGATCGGCGCAGCGCTCACGTGGTACTCCTCTCGAAGGGTGGAATCAGAGTTTGTCAAGGGTTTGTCGAGAGATTATCTGGGCAAGTGTGCCGATCCACGCAGATTGTGTCGAAGTTTTGTATAGTGTTGGGGTGAACGCAGTGGCCGACTCGGCCGACGTCAGGATCGGCGAGTTCAGTCGCCGCGTGGGTGTGAGCGATCATGTGCTGCGCGCCTGGGAGACCCGGTACGGCTTGTTGACGCCGGTTCGCTCGGCCGGCGGCTTTCGGTTGTATTCGGGGAGTGACGAACGCCGCGTCCGTCGCATGCAGGCACACCTCGCCGACGGCCTGTCGGCGGCTGAGGCGGCGCGGGCAACGATGGCCGAGACCTCGATCGACGATCGATCGGATCGCCCAGCCAGACCGTCCGACGGCGCCGACCGTCCTGACCTCGAGGCGCTCGCCGGGGCGTTGCAGCGCAGTCTCGACGAGTTCGACGAGCCCGCGGCGCAGGCTGTGCTCGACCGGTTGTTCGCTGAGTTCACGCTGATGACCGCCCTACGCGAGGTGGTGCTGCGGTACCTACACCTGCTCGGCGTGCGCTGGACCCGGGGTGAGATCTCGATCACCCAGGAGCACTTCGCCAGCAACGTCATCCGCGGGCGCCTTGCCGGCCTGGCCCGCGACTGGGGCAGCGGCCATGGTTCGCGGGCGATGCTGGCCTGCCCCCCCGACGAGTTGCACGATCTGCCGCTGCTGGTCTTCGGGATCGTGCTCAACCGCTCCGGCTGGCGAATCGACTACTTCGGCGCCAACACGCCCGTGAGGGAGTTGGTCGACGCAGCCCGCCGCTCGCGGCCCGAGTTGGTCGTGCTCGCCGGCGCGGCGACCGAGCGCTTCGACTCGATCCGCCCGGAGTTGATCCGGCTGGCCGCGGCGGCCCCACTTGCCCTCGCCGGCGCGGGCGCAACGCAGCAACTGGCCGACGAGGTCGGCGCCCGCCTGCTGACGTCGGACCCCGTGACCGCCGCCGATCTCGAAGGTCGACGCTGACTGGTGTGCGGTGAGGGCCGCGAGTGGAGCCGTCGCCGGGTCGTATCGTGTCGAGCATGGGATCCGGCACGTTCTCGCTGTCCTTCAACCGCTTCATGATGGTCCTCACGGCGCCGCTGCTCGCCGGCCCACGCCATTGCAGTGTGGAGGTCGGAGAGCAGGCGTTGGCGGTTCGCATGGGGGTCGGCGGATGGATGTTCAAGGCCGAGGTGCCGCGCGACTCGATCGCCGAGGTCGCGGCGGTGTCAGGGCCGGTGATGGCGTGGGGTGCTCACGGGTGGCGCGGACGATGGCTCGTCAATGGTTCGAGTCAGGGTCTTGTGCGTCTGCGCATCAACCCGCGGTCACCAGGGCGATGCCTCGGCGTTCTACTCCGCATCCGTGAGCTGACCTTGAGCCTCGACGACCCGGCCGGGTTCATCGACACCCTGCAACCCGCGAGGGGCTGAGTCAGGGGGTTGTCTCGTCGAGGTACCCGTCTTCGACGCGGTAGACGAAGCCCCGAATGTGTTCCTTGTAGGTGATGAACGGGTTGACCTGCAGTCGGCGGATCGATTGGCGCACGTTCTGGTACGGATCCTTGAAGTTCTCGAATGCCCACGCCGGACGCAGGCCGGTCTCCGACTCGATCTCGTCTTTCAGGGTGTCGCCGGTGAACCGTTGCATCCCGCAGTCGGTGTGGTGCAACAAGATGATCTCGCGCGTGCCGAGCAGTCGCTGCGACAGCACCAGCGAGCGGATGACATCGTCGGTCACCACGCCGCCGGCGTTGCGGATGATGTGGGCATCGCCATGGGCGAGACCGAGCATCTGGAAGATGTCCATCCGGCTGTCCATGCACGCGACGACTGCCAGATGGCGACGCGGCCGGAGCGCGAGGTCGTGATCCGCGAACGTCTCGACGTAGCGAACGTTGTTGGCGAGCAACTCATCGGTGTTCGGTACGAACAGTTCCTCACCGGCATCGGACACGACCCGGAACCTTACTCGGGGGCGCTGCGTGAGTCGGCTGTCGCGTGACAAGGCGGAATCCGACTCACAGCAGGATCAACGACCTGCTGTGTGAACCGCGACTCGCCTGTCAGTCGCCGCCTGATGAGATAGTGCTGAACGCGACGAACACGGTGTCGGAGTTCGCTCGGACACCGGTGATACGAGGAAACTCGACGTTGGGGTAGTCGGTCCGCCAAATCGTCGATCCGTCGGCGGTGGAGATCAGCGCGAGGTTCGTCCAGATCGCATACAGCACGTTTCCGTCCACGTACCACGGCCAGACGTCCGCCGGATCCGGCTCGATCTCCCAGCGTGTGTCACCGGACGCCAGTTCGTAAGCGATGAGATGGAACGGCGGTGTGGCGCCGAGCTTCATCACGAACACCGCTCCGTCTCCGACTGCCCACACGTCGTCGTACACCGGCGAGCCTGGGTGCGTCCACACGAGCTCGCCGGTTGCGGTGTCGAACACCGACGTGGGGTCATCTTGCCCGCCCTCGACGCGATAGCCGTCGGGGCCTGGACCCGCAGGGTCTGGAAGGGTCGGTTGAGTCCCGCTGGCTGGCAGCGCTGAACCATCGTTCGCGGCAAACGCCAGCAGCTGCTGCGGGCCGCTGCTCGATGCGAAGACCTCCACCTCGACGGCCTCATCGGAGACCCCGACCACGTCGCGCCGTACTTGGCCCTCGCCACATGCGGCCCACTGGAACGCGCCGCTCGCCAAGTCGTACGCGGCGGCTACCGGAGACGAGTCCGCAGCGCACATGTCCGCTGGCGCCGGGCCCGATACCGCCTGGCCGGTCGCTACCAGGCTGCTCGCCGGCGAGGTGTCCGGTTCGGTCTGAGTCGGGGCCGTTCTGTCCGGCCCCGTCGTCGAGCCGACGTCATCGCTGCAAGCCACGGCGACGAGTGCCGACGCGAAGGCAAACGCCCACAGGGTCCGACGAGTTCGAGTAACCATGCTCACCTCCGTGCCCGAGTATCTGCCGATGCGGAGGCGCTGTACAACGCGTTTCGCCTCCAGCGAAGTGCTACGGGACGGTTGAGGGCCCGATTCGTTGGGTACCAATGTCGCGACCAACCCTCGAGGAGGTACGAACGATGAGCGATGACGTAGTCGAACATGCTGGAGCCGTGCATCGGCACGATGCCGCAATGATCATCCGTTGGCTGTTCATCGCCGCGATCGTGGTCGCCCTCGTGCTGGTCGCGATGGACAACCGCGAAGATGTCACCGTCGGCTACGCCGTCGGCGACGCCTCGGCACCGATCTGGACCGTGATCGTGATCGCTGCAGTCGCCGGGATGATCATCGGCTGGTTGATCCGACACCGGCCTCGGCGCCGAGTCTGATCGGGGCAAGCCGGCGGTTTCCTCGTCGCTCTACGGCAGCAGGATCGAGTGGACCACTGACAGAGGAGGGAGCGACGTGATCGGTTGGCCGACG
>JAYVOI010000225.1:0-4133 GCA_043758005.1 Ilumatobacteraceae bacterium | reverse complement strand
ACCCGCATCTAGAAGCCGGCCCTGGCCTTCAGCGGCTCCCACCATGCCCGGTTGTCGCGGTACCACTCGACGGTTGCGGCCAGGCCGTCGACCAGGTTGTGCTCGGCCTTCCAGCCGAGCGCGGTGATCTTGTCGTGTGTGATCGAGTAGCGCCGATCGTGCCCGAGGCGATCTTCGACCGGCGTGATGAAGCTCTCGTCTCGTCCCGTGAGCTCCAGCAACCGATGGGTCAGCTCACGGTTGGTGATCTCGTTGCCGGCGCCGATGTTGTAGACCTCACCGACGTTTCCGGACCGCAGCACGAGGTCCGCGGCGGTGTTGTGGTCGTGGACATGGATCCAGTCGCGGATGTTGCCGCCATCGCCATACAGCGGCACGTTCCGACCGTCGAGCAGATTCGTGGTGAACAGTGGGATGACCTTCTCCGGGAACTGGTACGGCCCGAAGTTGTTGCTGCACCGCGTGACCAGCACGGGCAGGCCATGCGTGGTGTGGTAGCTGAGCGCGATCAGATCACTGCCCGCTTTGGCGGCGGAGTACGGCGAGCGCGGCGACAACACGTCGGTCTCGCTGAACGATCCGTGCTCGATGGAGCCATACACCTCGTCGGTCGAGATGTGCAGAAAGCGCCGCACTCCCACGCGGCGGGCAACGTCGCACAACACGTTGGTGCCGAAGCAGTTCGTGCGGACGAACGAGTAGCCGTCCTTGATCGATCGATCGACGTGTGTCTCGGCGGCGAAGTGCACGACAGCGTCGTGACCGTCCATCGCGGTCAGCACATCGTCCTCGTCGCAAATGTCGGCGTGCACGAACGTGAAGCGGCGGTCGTCGAGCACATCACGGATGCTCGCCAGGCTCCCTGCATAGGTGAGCGCGTCGAAGATCGTCACCTCGTCATCGCTGTTGGTCTGCAGCCAGCGCACGTAGTTCGAGCCGATGAACCCGGCAGCTCCGGTGACGAACAGCTTCATTCAGGTCCTCATCGGGAAGTAGGGACGGCGACCGTCTGGAAGGTCGGCGCGCAACGGGTTGGTCTGGTCGCGAGTCGACAGGATCGGGTCGCCGATGCCCCAATCGGCCGCGACCGCCGGGTCGCTCCACAGCACTCCGAGCTCGTCGGCCGGGTTGTAGTAGCCGTCGACGAGGTAGGTGATGACCATGTCGGTGATGGCCGCGAACCCATGGGCGACACCCGGGGGAATGAACACGCCCGCGTGGTTGTCGCCCGTGAGGTCGAGCTCGAGGGTCGCGCCGTCGGTCGGCCCACCGGCGCGCAGGTCGTGCAGCACCACGCGGGCGTGCCCGAACGGCACGTACCAGTAGTCGGCCTGATGCAGGTGGTAGTGCAGGCCGACGAGCGAGCCTGCCTGACGGTTGGCCCGATTGCCCTGCACCATCTCGCGTCCGTTGGGGAACCACTCACGGCGATAGGTCTCGATGAACAGGCCGCGCTGATCGCCGTGGATCGACGGGTCGACGACCCACACACCGGCGATCTTGTCGCTTTCGGTCACGGTTGGCATGGACGCTGCCTCGCTTGCTGTTGGCTCATTCGACGTCGATCTGACAGTGGTCGCCGACCATCAGCCGCAGGGCGCGCGGCCTGACCTGCGAGCGGGTGACGACGGCTTCCCTGCCGATCAGGCTGTCCTCGAGACGCTGGATGTCGATCACCTTGCTGCGCTCCATGATCACCGAGTGCTCGACCTCGCTGTTGACGATCTCGCAACCGTCGCCGATCGCCGAGAACGGGCCGACGAAGCTGTCGGTGATCACCGCGCCCGACCCGATCACCAGCGGGCCGCGCAGGATGGAGTTGGTCACCGCCGCGCCGGCTTCGATGATCACACGACCGTCGATGGTCGACGCCTCGTCGACCTTGCCGTCGATTCGGGTCTCGATCTTCTCCAACAACAGGCGGTTGGCCTCGAGCAGAGGCGTGAGCTTGCCGGTGTCGATCCACCACCCGGTCAACAGCTCGCAACGCACGCGCTTGCCCTGATCGACGAGCCACTGGATCGCGTCGGTGATCTCCAACTCGCCACGCGGCGACGGCTCGATCGAGCGGACCGCCTCGTTGATGGTGCGATCGAACAGGTACACCCCCACCAGAGCCAGGTCGCTCGGCGGGTCAGCCGGCTTCTCGACCAGTCGCACGACGTTGCCACCGTCGTCGAGCTCGGCGATACCGAAGCGGTGCGGATCGGGGACCTGCTTGAGCAAGATCTGTGCGGTCGGCGGGTCGGCACCCTCGCGGGCCGACTCGAACGCATGCACGAACGCGCCGAGATCCTGTTCGAGCAGGTTGTCGCCGAGGTACATCACGAAGTCGTCGTCGCCCAGGAAATCTTCGGCGATCAGCACGCAATGAGCGAGGCCCAGCGGCGCATCCTGCGGGATGAACGTGAACGTCGCGCCGAAGCGTGCACCGTCGCCGAGCGCGGCCATCACCTCCGCACGCGTGTCGCCGACGATCACGCCGATCTCGGTGATGCCGGCGGCAACCATCGCCTCGATCCCGTAGAACAGGATCGGCTTGTTGGCGACCGGGACCAACTGCTTGGCACTGGTGTGCGTGATCGGCCGCAGCCGGGTACCGGCGCCGCCGGCGAGAATGAGAGCCTTCATGACAGTCGCATAGTATGGCGGGGCGCGCTAGGCATTCGCTGCCGGCACCGGGCCTTGCCCTCGGAAGTAGGCCAGCACTGCGTCGGAACCGTCGGCCAGCAACAGCACCGCGTTGCCCCCGATCGTCTTGCCGAACACCGGGAGCGAGTAGGTGGCGATGCCGCCGTCGACCGCAGATCGCAGCGACGCGGCAGCGGCGATGGGATCCAGTTCGTCGTCGACCCGAAGTGATGAACCGATGGCCGTCACCAGGCGCCCGGCCGCGAACGGATCGACCTTGATCCGATCCAGCGCGGTCTGCAACGCCAGGTTGACGAACTGCTGCTGGCGCTTCGTCCTCCCGAGGTCCGACGCAGGGTCCTCGTGCCACTTGTCGTCGCGGTACTCCTCGTAGTGGCGGCTGCGCGCATAGGCGAGGGCTTGCACCCCGCCGAGGATGTGGCAGCCCGGCTCGGTGATGTTCAGCCCGGTACTCACGTCTCGCGTGGCGAAGTCGACGCAGATCTGCACGCCGCCGAGCGCGTCGACCAGGGACTTGAACCCCGAGAAGTCGATCTCGACGTAGTGGTGGATGGGGAGGCCGAGCTCGTTCTGCAGTGTTTGCACGAGAACCTCAGGCCCGTCGTTGAACGCCGAGTTGATGCGCCGCTTGCTGTCGTGACCGGGGACTTGGACCCACAGGTCGCGTGGGATCGACAGCAGCGCCGCGTCGCCGGTGGACTTGTCTCGCCGCAGGATCATGATCGTGTCGCTGCGATGACCCGACACGTCGGCCTCGGTGCCGATTCCGCCGGCGTCGGCTGCGGTCGGATCGGCGCCCGCCCTGCTGTCGGAGCCGACGAGCAGGAAGTTCTCGATCGACCCGCTCGATTGGTCGAAGCTCGATGCCACGCCCGGAACCCGCGCGACCGAGTCGATGGTCTTGCGCGCCGCGATCAACATGCCCGTGGCGCCCAGCACACCGACGACCGCCGCCATCGCCAGCAAGCTGGGAAACCGGCGGCGACGTCGCGAGCGCGGGGCGACGTCGGGGGCGAGCACGTACCGAGGGTACTTGCGCACCCGGGCGCGTGTCCGGCACCCCTAGCGCAGGTGAACGATGTCGCCGGTGTCGAATCGATGGGTGATGCCGCAGTCGTCGAGCACGACCAACCGCCCGTCAGGCGTCACGTCGAGCGCCCTGCCCTCGACCGACGAGTCGGTCAACTCGACACGAACCGACCGGCCGATGGTCGCCAGCGAGGCCCGGTAGAGCTCGGAGATGTCGGTCGGCAGCTGGTCGTACGCATCGAGCAGGGCGTGCAGCACGGTGAGCGGGTCGTGGCCGTCGCCCAAGAACGCGGCGCCGTCCGGCGCCCAGCCGACGTTGAGGCCGATCCCGACGACGACGTACTCCGGCCCGCCGTCCGACCCGTTGCCTCCGGACTGGGCCAGCACACCGGCCAGCTTGCGACCGTCGAGCAGCAGATCGTTGGGCCACTTCAGTGTCGGCGAGGCCCCGG
>JAYVOI010000224.1:0-9650 GCA_043758005.1 Ilumatobacteraceae bacterium | reverse complement strand
GAATGCCATCCGCTGATCGGGCCGTCATTGATGGGCGTGCTGCGAGTGGTTGGGTCGGGTGCACCCCAACCCGGATCCCTCGCGGCCTTGTTCCAGGTTTTGTCGTTGAGTATCGGATTTGCCATGTGCGCCTCCTTGGGCGAACGAGTAACAAATCGAACGTTACAGCCGCCTCCCACACATCGTGCGTGTGATCTTGGTTAGATCAGGTCGTGGGCACTGACGCCGTCCCACAGGTCGATGTCGGGCGCGACGGTCAACAGACCGTTGCACGCCGCAGCCATCTCGACCATGACGGCACTGTCGAAGTGGGCACGCTGCGCGGCCACGGATTCCCATTTCTGCACAACGAGGTAGCGACCCGGTTGGGTGACCGAGGCACACAGGTCGACATTGCGGCACCCCGGCTGCATGCGTGTCAGCACCACGTACTTCGCCAACACCGCCAGCAATGAACCCACGTCAGCGGCATCGAATCGCATCGTCACGATTGCCAGTTCGACGGCGCCACCGCTCTGTGGACCGGCGTCCGTCGGGGCCATGCCCGCGAACGATACACGGTACGTCTGTATCAGAATCCCCGATGCGGGGCGATTTGACAACCGGGGGTGGGAGGTGCTTGACCAGGTGGGTATCGTGAGGCATCTGCCGCTCGGGTTACCGGGAGGTGAACAAACTCACCGTTCGAGGAGCATTCGTGGCGAAAGATCGTGTAGAGCGCGACGAAGAAGACCTAGTCCGCCTGTATTTGACCGATATCGGCCAGTACATGTTGCTCACCAAGGACGACGAGGTTCGACTCGCCAAGCAGATCGAAGCCGGCAAGGCGGCGATCGAAGAGCTCGACCAGGTCGGCAAGGATCTCACGGCGGCCAAGAAGCGTGAGCTGCGCCGCGCATCTCGCGAGGGCGAAGATGCCGAGCGGGCGTTCGTGCAGTCGAACCTGCGGCTCGTCGTCTCCATCGCCAAGAAGTACCAGGCGTCGGGTCTGCCGCTGCTCGACCTGATCCAGGAAGGCAACCTCGGCCTGATGCACGCGGTCGAGAAGTTCGACTGGCGCAAGGGGTTCAAGTTCTCGACGTACGCCACGTGGTGGATCCGCCAGGCGATCACCCGTGGTATCGCCAACACCGGTCGCACCATCCGCCTGCCAGTACACGCGGGCGACACGTTGGCCCGGTTGCAGAAGGCACGAAGCAGGCTCGAGCTCAAGCTCGGTCGCCCGGCCACGTTGTCGGAGCTCGCCAAAGAAGTCGAGATGCCCGAAGACAAGGTCACCGAGGCATTGCGCTTCGCGGCCGAACCGTTGTCACTCAGCGAGCCGTTGCGCGAAGACGGCGATGCCGAGCTCGGCGACGTCGTCGAGGATCGCTCGGCAGAGTCACCGTTCGAGGTTGCCGCAACCGCGTTGCTGCCCGAGGAGATCGCCCGTCTGCTGGCCCCACTCGACGAGCGCGAGCGCGAGATCCTCAAGCTTCGCTTCGGTCTCGACCGTGGCGAGCCGCGCACGCTCGAAGAGGTCGGCGAGCACTTCAACCTCACCCGCGAGCGCATCCGCCAGATCGAAGCCCGGGCGATGAGCAAGTTGCGTCACCCGTCGAGCGACACCGGCGCTCGCGACCTGCTCGCCGTCTGAAACAATCACGCCGGTAACGGCCGCGTTGCGTCATGCTTGGTGGCGTGATCGAAGTCCGCGACGCCGTGATCGACGACGCCGATGCCTTGGCGACTGCTCATATCGACGGGTGGCGTGCCGGGTACCGGGGCATCGTCCCCGATGAGTACCTCGACGCCGAGGCGTTCGCGACATCGCGGCGCGAGACATGGCGCCGGTGGACGTGGCAATCGATGCCCGACAGCAGGATGTTCGTGGTCACGATCCAAGGCCGGGTCGTGGGGTTCGGCCATGCTGGCCCCGAACACGACGATCCGACCTTGGCCGGTCCCGGCTCGCAAGCACCGCCGGTCGAGACCACCGTCTCGGAACGCGGCGAGGTCTACGGGTTCTACGTGCACCCGACCGCGTGGGGCAGCGGAGCTGCACCAGCCTTGATGAGCCGCTGCGAGGAGTTCCTCCGCGACGAGGGCCACCCGACGGCCGTGCTGTGGGTGTTGCGCGACAACCCGAGGGCGCTGTCGTTCTACGAGAAGGCGGGGTGGCACTTCACCGGCGAGGAGAAGATGTTCACTCCGTGGGACCCTCCCGACTCACCGCTGCCGCGCATCAGCTACGTGGTCAGGCACTACGAAGTCAGGCTGTAGCTCAAGTTCGGACGTGATTCGTTCGATATCACTGTGTGGAGCTGCTGCCCAATTCGATGTCGTTTCGCGTCATCTCGACGCTCGATGTCGACGACGAGACGGAGATACCGGCGGACTACACCGGCCGCGTCCGTCGGTCGTTCAACGGGGCCGAGTCGTACGTTGCCTGGTTCACCGGCGGATTGCTCGACAACCCGGGCCGGAACCATCCCGCGTATCGGCGGTTCCGGGCCGATGGCCAGGTCAAGTACGAGATGTTCTACGAGGCGGGCCAGCTCCAGGACCCCACGGAGCGCGACCCCGCCGTGCGCGGCTACTTCGCCAACGGACTGCTGCACTACGAGGAGCACTACCGCGACGGCAAACGCAGCGACGCAGCCAACGGCAACCCGGCCGTATCGAAGTGGCGCGCTGACGGCACGTTGCGCCACCAACTCCGCTACCGCAACGGCAAGCGGCTCACCGGCCGGCATTCCCCGACCAGCTGACGCTGACACGCCGGCCCAATCGCGATAGAACAAGGAAATGTTCCGCTCCCGACTCGGTGTGGTCACGTTCTTGCTGCTCGCTCTTGCGGCGTGCAGCAGCGACGGGCTCGGCAAGGCCACCGTGACGTTGCCGCCCACGGGCTCCGACGTGGCATCGACCGACAGTGGCGGCACCACCGTCGGGCCCGGCGAGTGCTCGTCGGCGAACATCGGGCTGCGGTCGGACCCGTCGTCGACCACGTCCGGCAGCGTGTACACCCCGCTGCTGTTGACCAACAACGGCTCGAAGGCCTGCACCGTGAGCATCCACCTGTCGGTCAGCTTCGTCGACGGCAACGGTCAGGCGGTCGGACCCGCGCCGATCAACTCACCGGGTGCCGGCGGAACCGACGTGGTCAGCATGGCGCCGGGCGAAACGCGCCAGACCGTGCTGCGCTACATCGAACCCGAGTCACTGCAGTGCAAGACCTACCAAGGCCAGACCTCGGTGCGCCTGATCATCAACGACACGCAGCCGCTGACCCTGCCACCCGCCGATTGGCCGATCTGCATCGTCCCGGCCCTCGACCAGGTCTCACTGCTCGACATCGGCCCGGCAAGCTAGACCGCTCGACCGGCTGATCGGTTCAGTCCGCCACGGCGACGCGATCGCGTCCGTCGGCCTTGGCGCTGTAGCGGGCTTGGTCGGCGCGGCCAACCAGGCTGTCGCACGGTTCTCCCGGCGATCGAAGGGCCACACCCACGCTATGTCGGGATCGCAGTGCGAGCAGACCAGCCAGCGCACGTTGGCGAGGCCGACGACTGCATCGACCTTGCGAATCACCTCGTCGGCGGTCAGGGCCGAGCCGGGATCGATGAGCACGGATTGGTCACCCTGCTCGACCAGGTAGACGTGACATTGGAAGTCGTCGCCCGGCAACAGCGATCCGACCCACCAGACGCGTGGCGCGAGCTCGACCGGACCAGCCGTGTCCACGGGGGTCCTCCGCTCATAGGCCCACTCTGCAGCGGTTCAACGGTGGTTGGTACGTTCCAACCCGGGACGCGAAGAGCCCCGCAGCCGGGGACGGGTGACTGCGGGGCTCTGTGTGTGGCGGGGGTTGAACTCACGAATACCCGGAGCGAGTCACCGTCAAACATCAGATTCGAAAAACGTGTCTTGCCTACCCCGCACCCATCCTGAGCAGGCCCCGCATCGCCGATTTGACCGACGTGATGGCCCTGCCCTGGCGGACGAGGTCGTCGGAAACGGCGTCGTTGAGCCCGACGAACACGACGTCCACGAACGCCACGACCTGCGCCCGGCATGGCTCGGGGATCTCGCCCGTGGCGATGCCGACCTCGATCAAGCCGTCCGAGAAGGCCCCGCGGCGGATGCGATCGTCGACGATGACAGCCGCCAGTTCCCGATGCCGGCGCCGATCGACACGTGCCGCACCGATGAACGCCGCCAAACTCGGGTCGTGCTCGTTGATCTCGGCCGCGACATCGAGCACCGCGTCGAACATCTCGATGAACGACGTCAGCCCGCGAGCGGAGTCCGCGAATCGCTCGTACACGCGATCATGTGCGTCGGCGTGCACGGCGCGGTACAACTCCGCCTTGGAGTTGTAGTGGTGGTACACGGCGCCGGTGGTCACCCCCGAGAGCGCGGCAATTGCTCGGTTCGTGGCGGCCACGTAGCCGCGCCCGGCGAACTCGTGTCGGGCGGCGTCGACGATCCGTCGTCGCGTTTCGGCGGGGTCGGTGTCGGGCGGGCGTCCGATCCGCGCCGGGGCCGGCGCAACGTCGGTCACGTACCGTCCTTCGGGCGGTATTGGTACGACCGCTCCGTACGGCCTCCGGCGACGAGCAGCAACTGGCCGGTGATCCAACTCGCTGCGTCCGAGGCCAGGAAGACGACTGCGTCGGCGATGTCATCCGGCGCTCCGAGCCGGCCGAGGGGAATGGTGGCTGCGAGTTGATCGAGTTGGTCACTGACGTTCAGGATCTCCAGGAACGCCTCGGTCGCGACCGGACCGGGAGCCACCGCGTTGACCCGGATGCGCGGTGCAAGCTCCAACGCGAGCGTCTGCGTGAGGTTGTTCATCCCCGCCTTGGCAGCGGCGTACGGTCCGGTGAAGGGCGATCCTCGGGTACCGGCACCCGACGAGATGTTGACGATCGAACCGCCATCCCGCATCCGCTTGGCCGCCGCCTTGCACCCTTGGAACGCCGTGGTCAGGTTGAGCTCGAGCTGCGAGCGGAACACGTCGTCGGGAGTCTCGATCAACGGAAGCGTCGTCTTGTCGTCGGACCCGCCGACGTTGTTCACCCACACATCGAGACGGCCGAATTCCTCGATCGTCCGATCGGCGATCGTCTCGGAAAGATCGCGGACATCGCCGTCGACGATCAGTGCGCGGCGGCCGAAGGATTCGATCGCAGCCGCAGTCTGGGCGAGGTCATCGAGTCGACGGGCGTTGATCGCGACGTCGCAACCGCACGACGCCAGCCCGACGGCGATCGCTCGTCCGATGCCTTGGCCGCCGCCCGTGACGACCGCGACGCGGCCGTCCATTCGTAGCCGATCGAAGATCGTCATGATGCTCCTTTGGTTATCGTGGGCCTCGGGTCCAAGTCGATGTGCAAGGCGCGCAACGACCGCATGGCGAACATCGGTACGTGCGTGAAATCGTTGTGCACACTGAGCCGAGGGTTGGGGAGGCGATCGAAGATCGCCTCGAACGTGAGGGCCTGTTCGAGCCGGGTCAATCCTGCGCCGGGGCAATGATGTTCGCCGAGCGAGAACGCCATGTGACGACGCGAGTTCGGCCGATCGAGGTCGACATCGCCGGGGCAGGCGAAGACCCGCTCGTCGCGGTTGGCGCTGGCGTAGCGCAGATGGACCGTCGACCCGGCTGGGATCGCGACGCCGTTGATCACGGCGTCCTCGGCAACGGCTCGCCACAGGCCCTGCGTCGGAGATTCGATGCGCAGCACTTCCTCGACGAAGTCGGGGATCCGCCCACGGTCACCGGCAAGACGGTCGTACAAGCCGGCCTCGCGCAGCAGGATCCACAGCCCCGATGCCATCGCGAACGTCGTGGTCTCGTTGCCACCGATGAACAGGTGGTCGACGATGGTGATGATCTCCTGATCCGTCAACGGCCGTTGATCGGCGAACGTGGCCTGCGCGAGCGAGGTGATGATGTCGTCGCCCGGGTTCGACCGCTTGTCGGCGATTGCCGCCGTCAAGTAGCCATAGAACTCGACGACCTGCTCGGCGACCCACACGTCCTCGTCGGGCTCGAGCTTGCGAATGAACGGCAACACCCACGCCGAACTCCAGGCCCGGAGGCGGTCGAGGTCGTCGAGCGGCAGCCCCAGCACGTGCGTGATCACGCGAGACGGCAGCTTCGACGCGTACTGGGCGATCCACTCGACGTGCCCGTCGCCCTCGAACTCGGTGAACAGCCGGTCGATCGATTGCTCGATGAACGGGCGCCACTGATCGAGCCCGTCACCGCCGAGGAAGCCATCGACGAGGTCGCGATAGTGGCGGTGGATCGGCGGGTTGGTGCCGAGCGGGGTCATGCGCTCCCACCCGCCGCGGTCGTACACCTGCTGGGCGGCAGGCGACCGGCGTTTGCTCGCACCGGTCGGGAACGTCTTCTGGTGCCGCAACACGTGCATGATGTCGTCGTAGCGGGTGACGACGTAGTCGTTGGTCCCCGGCACGAGGTACACCGGCTGCTCATCGCGGAGGTGTTGATAGGTCGGGTACCAGTCCTCCTGCGTCTCGTCACTGAACAAGTCGACGTGCATCGCAAGAACATACCAGTCGGCTAGTTTCTGCGGAATGGTCGTCGTGCTCGCCCACATCACCGTCGTTCCGGGTCGCGAGGCGATGTTCGAACAGGTGGCTCGACAGCTCGCCGCAGCGACCATCGCCAGCGAGCCAGGGATTCGACGGTACGAGTACCTGCGCATGCCCGGACCGGGCTGCTACCAGGCGACACTGGCGTTCGATGACTACGACGCGTTCATCGAGCATCAGGCCAGTCAGCATCACTTCGTCCTCGCCGGAGCGATGAAGGACATGATCGCCACCATCGGCCTGGAGCGCGTCGATCCCGTGCCCGGCTGTTCGGAGCTCTCCGCAGTCGACCACGCCGAGGCGGCGGGCGAACCGGTCACGCTCGTATCGGTCGACGACGCAGTGTTGGACGCTCGCCGCGAGCATTACCGCGAGCGGTACCCGCTGGACCCGGCGACCTGGTGGGGTGCGATGGCATGACCGACGCCGAGCTCGCCGCGCTGGTTGGAGTGCGGTTTCCCGGCGGCGAGTACACGATCGCTCACTGGGAGAATGCGTTGCTGACCGATTGCACCGAGCGTCCGCCGATGGCGGCCGATCTGGCGCACCCGATCGTGCTGTTCCATGTTCCGATCCATGGTGCGGGGACCTCGATCAGCGAGCTGTTCGCGTTGGGAGGTGGCGACGGTCGCGCTGGGTCGGTCACCCTCCTCGGATACGACTGGGAGTACCTGCGCCCGTTGCGCGAGAGCAGGCCGTACCGCATCGAAGGTGGTGTGGACAGCGCCGAGCGAACCTGCGACGAGGTGGGCAATGCGGTGCACGACGACATCGCGTTCTCGATCGAGCTGCGTGAGCCGGAGGGAGCGCTCGCGGCCCGTGTCACCAATCGCTGGCGATTCCTGCGATGACCACCGCACCGCGAGCCGGCGACCGGATCCCCCCGTTCCGCATCCCATCCGTCGACGCGCAGCGGATGAAGACGATGGCAGCGATCCTGCGCGACCCCTACCCGATCCACTGGGATCGCCAGGCCACGACTGCGCTCGGGCTCAGTGGCCGCACCGTCAACCAGGGCCCGCTCAACCTCGGATACATCGCCAACATGTTGATGGAGTGGGCCGGCGACGATGCGATCCGTCGCCTGACCGTCGGGTTCCACGGACGGGTGCTCGATGGCGATGCCGTCGAAGCGCACGGCGTCGTCCAGGCCGTGACGACGACGGACTCGGGTTGGACGGCGACGTGCTCGGTGTGGCTCGAGCGCGGACCCGAGCGGGTCGTCAGCGGAACCGCCGAGGTGTCATCGTTCCGGGAACGCGCGGCCGAAGGAGAACATTCGTGAGCAACGAGAGCACATGGTTCGGGGACTCGACGCTCGAGGATCGATTCCCGGCGTGGACGCGGGGCAACGCGGCCGACGTCTTCCCCGAGCCGTTCAGCCCGCTCGCCCAGAGCCTGGTGCTGCGCCAAGGCATGTGCAGAGGGTTACGCGACGGCTACATCTCGATCGGCGCGCTCGACTACGACGAGTTCGTCGATCCGGAGACGCCCGAGCTGTTCAAGGTGTTCGGCGGGTATCCGTACAACCCGCTGTCCATGACCCGGGTGCTCGGCGCGCGCATGCCCGGCGCGTCGCCGGAGATGATCGACAAGGCGTTCTTCGACGAGCGCGACGAGGTGCCGCCCTACGAGCACCAGCCATGGCACGACTCACCGGCGCACGAGGCTCGGCTGGCGGCGTCGATGGGATGGGCCATGTCGACCGATTCGCTTCCCGAGCTCGATTCCGACAAGGCCCTCGCCCAGACCCTGCGCGAGCAACGGCCGAACCTCGGCGAGCTCACTGACGCGGCGCTGATCGCCAGGGCGCGATCGATGGTGCCGTACGTGCAGCAGACGTTCGAGAACGCGATGCGCATCTCGTCGCTCTCGCCGCTCGGCACAGGCGCTGTCGGGGCGGTCTGCGAGGGCCTGGGCGACGCGACGTTGTCGATCCGCTTGCTCGCCGGGATCGAGGTCGACTCGGCGGCGCCGTCGCATGCCATGTGGGAGCTCGGTCGCAGCGCCCGCAACTCCGCATTCGTCGATGCGGCCTTCGAGGCCGGCAGCGACGACGTGCTCGATCGCCTGCGCGCATCCGACGACCCGGCCGCAGCCGCGTTCCTCGCCGAGTTCGAGCAGTTCTTGTTCGACCATGGCTCGAGGGCCCAGAACGAATACGACCTGCGCTCGGCGTCGTGGGAGGTCAGCCCGCGCATCGCGCTCGCCGCGATCAACCTCATGCGCAAGTCGGACGAGTCGCTGTCGCCCGCGGCTCGGCGCGCGATCTCGGTCATCGAGCGCGATCGCATCCTCGCCGAGGTGCGGCCCAGGATCGCGGGAGATGCCGAGACCGCCGGCATGTTCGAAGCCGGGCTACGGTCAGCGCAGATCTTCCTGGCCGGCCGCGAGCGCGCCAAGACCAACGCCGTGCGGGTGATCAACGAGATGCGCATGGCGCTGCGCGAATTCGGGAGGCGGCTCGTCGCGGCCAGCGTGATCGCCGAAGTCGAACAGATCTTCATGCTGACCGACGCCGAACTCGACCAGATCCGCTTCGACCCAGAGGCGTTCCGGCCGGTCGTCACCCAGCGATGGGCGCAGTACCAGACGTTGTTCGACTACGAGCCGGTCTTCGTCGTCAACGGTCGCGTTCCCCTGCTCAGCGAGATGACACGCCGCAGCGACAAGCATCTCGCCAAGGCGGTCTCCGGCGCGGTGCTGCACGGCGCGGCCGGTTCGGGTGGCGTCGCCACCGGGCGCGCCCGTATCGTGCTCGATGCCGCCGACCCCGAGGGGCTCGAGCCCGGCGACGTGCTGATCGCCCCGCAGACCGACCCGTCGTGGGTGCCGCTGTTCGTGCCCGCCGCCGCCGTCGTGGTCAACGTCGGCGCCATGGGCAGCCACGCGATGATCGTGTCGCGCGAGTTGGGCATCCCCTGCGTGGCCTCCGTCGTCGACGCGACCGACATCATCCCCGACGGCGCGATGGTCACCGTCGACGGCAACGCCGGCACGGTCACCATCCACTGAGGTCGGGCGCGATCTCGGTACTGCCC
>JAYVOI010000223.1:0-4164 GCA_043758005.1 Ilumatobacteraceae bacterium | reverse complement strand
CGCCGGCCAGACCGGTCCAGAACGCGGCCAGCACCCACACCAGGAACCGGGTGCGGTACACGTTGGCGCCCAGGCCGCGAGCACCATCTTCGCTGTCGCGGATGGCTTGCATCTGCAGGCCGAGGCGCGAGCGCAGCACGAGGTACGTCAGCACCAGCGCTCCGACGCCGACGAACAGGGCGAACCAGTAGCTGTTGTCCTGCCGGGTGGCGAGGGCGTAGCCCTTCACCTTCAGCGACACGCCATTGCCGGCACCGAGGCTCTTCTGCAGGATCACGATCAGGCTCACCGCCTCGGCGACGACCCAGGTGCCGATGGCGAAGTAGCTGCCACGCAGTCGGAAGGCGATCAGTCCGATCGGGATCGAGGCGGCCGCGGCGATCAGTGCCGACATCGGCACCGCCAGATACAGGTTCTGGCCGTGCACGTTGACCAAGGCGATCATCGAGTACGCGCCGAGGCCGACGAACACCTGTTGACCGACCGAGACCACGCCGGCGAATCCGGCGAGCAGGTTCCACATCACCGCCAGGGCAACCAGCGTCAGCAACTCGACCATCTTGCGTTGCAGTGAGACCGAGCCCCACGACGGCAACGCGGCCAGCGCGATCACCGCAAACAACGCCACGACGGCGAACACCTTGCTGGCGACCGTGCCTCGAACGACTCGCATGCTCATCGCGCTTGCGCCTTTCCGAACATGCCGGTCGGGCGCAGCACCAGGACGGCCAGGAACACGCCGTGACCGAACAACTCGCCCCACTGTGGGTTGATCTGGCGGCCGATGGCCTGAGCAACGCCGAGGGTGATGCCGCCAGCCAGCGTGCCCCACAACGAGCCGAGCCCGCCGATGATCACGGCCTCGAACGCGTAGATCAACCGGGCCGGGCCGACAAACGGATCGAACGACGACCGCGCCCCGAACAGCACACCGGCCAGCGCAACGGTGGCGATCGCCAGGGCCATCGCCACCGCGAACACGCGCTTGATGTCGATGCCCATCAACCTCGCCGCATCGGCGTCGTCGGAGGTCGCCCGGAACGCGCGGCCGAGCTTGGTTCGCTTCAGGAACAGCGCCAGCGAGCCGAGCACGACGACCGCGGTGATGAACGTCAGCAGCGGCAGCCAACCGATCCCGATCGTGTCGTTGACCTTGATGGTCGACGTCTTCAGCGTGCCGACGTTGAGGCCTTGCGTGTCGGCGGTGTACTTCTCCAGCAGCGCGTTCTGGATGACGATGCCGAGACCGAACGTCGCCACGATCTGGAAGGCGGGGTCGACGCCGACGACTCGATCGAAGATCAATCGCTGCAGGACGTAGCCGACCACGAACGCGGCGGGGATCACGATCAGCAGGGCGACGAGCGGGTTGACATCCAGCGTCCGAGAGATCGACAGCGTCATGAACGCAGCGAAGATCGCCAGGTCGCCGTGGGCCAGGTTGACCAGCCGCATGACGCCGAACGCCAGTGACAGTCCGGTGGCGAACAGGGCGTACAACCCGCCGAGCAGAACGCCTTGGATGATGGCGTTGGCCCAGACCATCAGTGGCTCCCGCCGGCCATGCCGAAGTACGCCTCGGTGATCTGCTCCTTGGTCACGTCACGGGGAGTACCAGTGAGCGCAATCCGACCTTCGAGCAGGCAGTAGAACCGATCGGCGACAGCGAGCGCCTGATTGACGTCCTGCTCGACGATCAGCACCGTCGTGCCCTGCGCCTTGATCACCGGCACCGCCTCGTACACCTGGCGCACCACGATCGGCGCCAGCCCCAGCGACACCTCGTCGAGCAGCAGCAAACGGGGATTGGCCATCAACGCTCGAGCGATGGCCAACGTCTGGCGCTCGCCACCGGACAGCCCTTCGCCGCTGCGGTTCAGCAGCCGGGTCAGCAAGGGGAAGGCTTCGAGCACGCGCTGCTTGGTCCATGGACCTGGACGGCCGATGTCGCCGCCGATCACGATGTTCTCTTCGACCGTCAGCGACGGGAAGATGCGGCGTCCCTCGGGCACCAATGCAATGCCCTGGGCGACGCGCTTGTGGGCCGGCGTCGAGGCGATCGACAGGCCGTCGTACCGGATGTCGCCGTGCATTGGTTGCACCAGCCCGACGATGGCCTTGAGCAGGGTCGACTTGCCTGCGCCGTTCGCTCCGATGATGGAGACGGTCTCCGCCTCCTCCACGTGCAGGTCGATCGAGAACAGTGCCTGGAAGTCGCCGTAGCCGACGTCGAGATGGTCGAGCACGAGCAGGTCGGTCACGGCTCACCCCCCCAGATCGTCGCCGAGATAGACCGATCGGACTTCGTCAGATGCCATCACGGCCTGCGGGTCGCCTTCGATCAGCTTCCTGCCGCCATCGACGGCCATCATCCGGTCGACGACGCGCAGCAGGGCGTGGACGATGTGCTCGATCCACACGATCGACACGCCGGTGGTGCGGATCTGCTTGATGGTCTCGACGAGCTCCAACACCTCGGCCTCGGTGAGACCACCGGCGATCTCGTCGAGCAGCAGCAGCCGCGGCTGGGTCGCCAACGCCCTGGCCAGTTCGAGACGCTTGCGGTCGAGCAAGGTCAACGATCCGGCCACCACGTTCGCTTGCCCGAGCATGCCCGCCTGCTCGAGCGCCGCGATCGCGGCCCCGTCACGGGTGCCCTCGAGACGACCGGTCGTGCCGAACGTCGAGCCGACCAGCACGTTCTCGAACACGGTCAGCCGCTCGAACGGACGAGGGATCTGGGCGGTGCGACCGACCCCGCGATGACAACGCACGTGGGCCGGCAACTTGGTGAGGTCCTCGCCGCCGATGCTGACGCTGCCGCGGTCGGGGCGAAGGTCACCGGCAACGAGGTTGAGCAAGGTGGTCTTGCCTGCACCGTTGGGTCCGACGATGCCGAGGGCCTCGCCCTCGGCAACGTCGAACGAGAAGTCCTCCACCACTTGGAGCGCGCCGAAGCGCTTCCACAGGCCAACGACTTCCAGCAATGCCCCCACGAAATGTTGGAATCTAGGCCAGCAGCGCGAGTTCGCCGTTGGTCGGGATCTCCGGCGATTGCGTGTTGTTGACGACGAGGAGTTCGAACGGGAACTTGCCGCCGCTCGACTTCTTCCACTGACCACCGACCAGCGATGTCGGGCTGACGTTCTTCGGCAGGCCGTTCTTGCCATATGCGATCGGCCCGACGATCGTGTCGAGTTGCGTCGCACCAGCGGCATCGGCGATCGCCTGCTTGTCGGTGCTGCCGGCACGGGCCAGCACGTCGAAGCACACTTCGAACAGGGCGTGGGCGAACCCGACGAACTGGGTCCACTGCTTGCCGGTCGATGCCTCGAACTGGTCGGCGATCTGCTTGGAGGTCTCACCGGTCAACGAACTGGTGAAGGGGTGGTTGGGCGTCCACCAGACCTCGCTGGCCAGACCGTCGCCGAGGTCGCCGAGCGCCTCGACGGCCGTGGAGAACAGCACCGCTTTGGCCATCGTGACCAGCTTCGGATTGAAGCCCTGCTGCTTGGCCTGCGTCCAGAACGTGGCAAAATCGGGCGGGATCGGGATCCCGGCAACGATGTCGACGCCGCCGTCTTTCATCTGACCGATGACGCTGGAGAAATCGTCACTGAGCGTCTGGAAGCGGCCCGGGTCGACCAGCTTGTACCCGCCGGCGGCGATTCCCGCGGGGAAGCCGGTCTTCGGATCGGCCAGGGCGTTGCCGTCAGGATCGTTGGGGCACAGCAGGCCGACGGTCTTGTTGGTGTCGACCGAACCCCACATGTCGCCGAAGACCGCGACCAATTGATCGGCACCCCAGAAGAAGTGATAGGTCCAGTCGAACCCGACAGCGGGGTCACCGCCGCGGCCGAAGAAGTACGGCTGCCATGGCGCAAGCGTCGAGAGGCACGGCACACCGTTGGCCTCGCACTGGTCGGCCACCGGGTTGATCATCTCCGGCGTGGCGATCGCCAGCATCATGTCGACGGCGTCGTCGTTGATCAACTCGCCGGCCCGCGATGCGGCGGTGTCGGAGTTCGACTCGACGTCTTTCTGGATGATCTCGACCTTGTACGACTTGTCGCCGAGCATGATCCCGTCGGCCGTCAGCTTGTTGACGGCTTCGAGGATGAACGGGTTGGCCTCGCCGAAGCCGGCCAGAGCACCCGTCAACGG
>JAYVOI010000222.1:0-4177 GCA_043758005.1 Ilumatobacteraceae bacterium | reverse complement strand
ACTAGGCAAGCGGAACGCTCGTCGGGAAGCTCAACCACACTCTCACACCGTCCTCCCCGATCGGAGTGAGCGCCGCCAACATAGCACCGTTGTTTACCGACCGGTAGCTGTGACATTCCGAATGTACGAAAAGTCGGACGGAAAATTCCGGCCGCGTCCGATGGGACTTACGTGCCGAGCTTGCAAATGCGGGCGAATTCGTCAGGGTCGAGGCTGGCACCGCCGACCAATGCGCCATCGATGTCGGGCTGGCTGATCAGTTCGGCGATGTTCGACGACTTGACGCTGCCCCCGTATTGGATCCGCACGGCCTCGGCTGCGTCCTTGCCGGCGAGGTCGGCAATGCAACCACGGATCGCCGCGCAGACCTGTTGGGCGTCGTCGGAGGTTGCCGTGCGGCCGGTGCCGATCGCCCAGATCGGCTCGTAGGCGACGACCAGTGAGGCGATCTTGTCGGCCTTGAGGCCATCGAATGCGGCACGGATCTGCCCGATCACCTTGGTCTCGGTGTCTCCGGCCTCGCGCTCCTCCAGCGTCTCGCCGACGCAGACGATCGGCGTCATCGAGTTCCGTTGGATGGACACCAACTTCTTGGCGACGTGTTCGTCGGTCTCACCGAAGAGCTGACGACGCTCGCTGTGCCCGACGATCACGTACTGCACGTTCAGCTTGGCGAGGAACAGCGGCGACACCTCTCCGGTGAAGGCGCCCTTGTCCTCCCAGTGACAATGCTGGGCGCCAACAGCGAACAGGAGCTTGTCGGCGTCGATGACGGTCTGCACGCTGCGAATGTCGGTGAACGGTGGATGGATGCTGACATTCACGTTCTCGAGGTCATCCTTGGTCACCAGGTAGGCCAGCTTCTGCACGCACTGGATCGCTTCGAAGTGATTGTGGTTCATCTTCCAGTTCGCCGAGATCAACGGCCTACGCATTGGGTGCACCCCGCAGTGCTTCCAGTCCGGGCAGGTCGCCGAACTCGAGGAGCTCCAGCGACGCTCCCCCTCCGGTCGACACGTGGTCGACGTCGTCGTCGAGTCGGAACTGTGCCAGTGCCGCAGCGCTGTCGCCGCCTCCGACCACCGTGAACGCCTTTGTGTCGGCCATGGCCTGCGCAACCGTGCGCGTGCCGGCCTCGAAGCGCGGATCCTCGAACATTCCCATCGGTCCGTTCCAGAAGACGGTTCGCGCTTCGATGATCACGTCACTGAACGCGGCTGCGGTGCCCGGCCCGATGTCGAGCCCCTTCGCACCGTCCGGCAGGCTGCGACCGAAGGTGGAGAAGTTCCCGGCCGCGTCGAGCCCGACGATGTCTTCGGGCAGGTGGATCGTCTTGCCCCCCGCAGCCGACTGGGCCAGCAGGTGCCGGCACGTGTCGAGCTGATCCGGCTCCCACAGCGAATCGCCGATGTGGTTGCCCTGTGCGGCGAGAAAGGTGAAGCACATCGCTCCGCCGATGATGAGTTCGTCGACCACCTTCAACAGCGCTTCGACGACACCCAACTTGTCGCTGATCTTCGCACCGCCGAGCACCGCGACGAACGGGCGCTTCGGATCGTTGCGGAGGCCGAGCAACACATCGACCTCTTTGTGCATCAGCAGCCCCATCGCCGACGGCAGCGTCCGCGGCGGGCCGACGATCGAGGCATGGGCACGGTGGCACGCACCGAACGCGTCGTCGACATAGGCATCGATGCCCACGACCAAGGACGCGACGAACTGCGGATCGTTGCCCTCCTCACCCGGGTCGTAACGCAGGTTCTCGAGCAGCTCGACGCCGGGCGCCAACTCGCCGAGGCGGGCTCGTACGGCATCCATCGAGTACTTCGGGTTCGGCTTGCCCTTCGGACGGCCGAGGTGTGACGCACACACCACGTGCGCGCCGCGGCTCGTGAGCCACTCGATCGTCGGGAGAGCGGCGCGGATACGGAAGTCGTCGGTGATGACACCGTCGTCCATCGGGACGTTGAAGTCCGTGCGGACCAAGATCCGCTTGCCCCGCACGTCGCCGAGGTCGGAGAGCGTGGGGATGCGGCTCATTTCCTTTTCTTCGGCATCTTGCTGTGGGCGTACAGCGTGGTGTCGATCAGTCGGTTGGAGTAACCCCACTCGTTGTCGTACCACGCCAGCACCTTGACCATCGTGCCCATGCTCATCGTCAGTCCGGCATCGAAGATGCTGCTGTGCGGGTCGGTCACGATGTCGCTGGAGACGATCGGGTCCTCGGTGTATCGAAGGATCCCCTTCAACGGCCCGCTGGCCGCAGCCTTCTTGAAGGCAGCATTGATCTGTCCGACCGACGCAGCCTTCGACAGGTTGGCCGTGAAATCGACGATCGAGCCAGTCGGCACCGGCACGCGCAACGACGTTCCGTCGAGCTTGCCCTTCATCGCCGTCAGCACCAGGCTCGTGGCGCGAGCCGCGCCCGTCGAGGTCGGGATGATGTTGATCGCCGCGCCGCGTGCTCGGCGGAAGTCGCGGTGCGGGCCATCGACCAGGTTCTGATCGCCCGTGTACGCGTGGATCGTCTGCATCAGACCCTGCTCGACACCGAAGGCATCGTCGAGCACCTTGACCATCGGGACGAAGCAGTTCGTCGTGCAGCTGGCGTTGGAGATCACCTTCTGCGTCTTGAAATCGAAGTCCTTGTGGTTGACGCCGTAGACGATCGTGGCGTCAGCGCCGTCGCACGGGGCCGAGACGATCACGAGCGGTGCGCCGCCGGCGAGGTGACCGGCCGCGGCGTCACGCTTGTTGAAGTGGCCCGTCGACTCGATGACGATGTCGACGCCGACCTCGCCCCACCGCAGGTTCTTCGGGTCACGCTCCGAGAAGACCTTGAGCACGTCGTTGTCGACCGAGATTCCATCCGTGTGGGCCTTGACGGTGTTCGGAAGGACGCCCAGCACCGAGTCGTACTTCAGCAGGTGTGCCATCTCGTCCAGCGCACCGAGGTCGTTGACAGCGACGAAGTCGATGTCGGCACCTCGCAACTTGGCAGCACGGAAGAAGTTGCGGCCAATTCGGCCAAAGCCATTGATACCGACACGGACGGTCATGCGCGGTGGGTCCTTTCACATACAGCGGGAAGGACCGAGGATAGTGCTCAGCGGGCGATGTCGCGGTGCCCGGTCGTGACGGCGATGCCGCGGGCGCGCAGCCGGGCCGCCAACTCCTCGGCGACGGCGACGCTGCGGTGGCGCCCGCCGGTGCAGCCCATGGCAATCGTCAGATAGCTCTTGCCCTCGGCTTCGTATGCGGGAACCAATGTCACCATCATCGACTCGAACTCGTCGAGGAACTGCGACGCATGAGAGCGCTCCAGCACGAAGTCGCGCACCGCCGGATCGTGGCCGGTCAACGGTCGCAACCCTTCCTCCCAATGCGGGTTCGGCAGGAAGCGGACGTCCATGATGATGTCGGCATCGAGCGGCAGCCCGTACTTGTAGCCGAAGCTCTCGATGGCGATCTGCAGGCGCTGGCCGTCGCCCGCCTGGTCGAACGCGGCGATCAACTTGGCCTTCAGCTGATGGATGTTGAGATCGGTGGTGTCGATCACCAGATCGGCAGCACTCTTGATCGGGTCGAGCAGCGAACGTTCCAGCTCGATCGCCTCGACGAGGCCTTCGGCCTCCGCGTCGAGGGGATGCTTGCGGCGCGTCGAGTCGTAGCGCTTCACGAGCTCGGCGGTCTTCGCATCGAGAAACACGATGCGCACACGGTGACCCTCGCCCCGGAGCGCCGCGACCTTGGGCAACACGTCGACGTGTTGCCTGCCCGACACCAGCGCCAGCCGCTCGATGTCGCTGCCTGGCTTGCTGGCCAACTCGACGATGGTGTCGACCAGCGAGGTCGGCAGGTTGTCGATCACGTACCAGCCGAGGTCCTCCAGCACGGCGGCGGCGCCGGAACGCCCGGCGCCTGACAACCCGGTGATCAGAACGATGTCGGCCACTACGTGACCATTGTATTGCCTACATCTTGCGGGTTCGGAGGTAGAGCAACCGCGGGATCGTGGCGGCATCGAGGTATTCGCTGGCGCGGACGAGGAAGCCGTCGGGCGGAGCAGGCTCCAACATTCGCTCGATCAACAGGCCGTGGTCGGCGAGCGTGTTGACGTAGCGACTGAGCGGCCGATGGATGAACGGGATGAACACGTCCTTTTCGACCTCTTCGT
>JAYVOI010000221.1:0-9704 GCA_043758005.1 Ilumatobacteraceae bacterium | reverse complement strand
GGCCGGCCGGCAAGGCGTGGCGATCACCCTTGCAGAGCCTCGTGAGCAACGGCTGCTGTTCAACATCGAGAAGTTGACGAAGCAGAAGATCGCCATCGAGCGCGTGCCGACTGTTGCCGACTTGCGCGCCCGCCAGATCGAACAGACCGTCACGGCCGTGCGCGAGGCGCTGGCTTCGGATGATCTCGACGACTACAACGACGTGCTCAACGCGTTGGCCGGCGACCACAACATCCGCACCATCGCACTCGCTGCGGTGAAGTTGGCGCACGAGGCCGGCGGGGCAACCGTCGACGAGGCCGAGATCCCCGACTTCTCGCACAAGGTCGACCGCGGACCTCGTACCGACCGGCCCGATCGACCGGGCCGTCCCGGTGAGCGTCCGGGCCAGAAGGGGCCACGCTCGGCATCACCGAACCATCGTGGCGGCACCGTCGGCACCGGCTTCATCTATGTCGGGCTCGGCCGCAAGGTCGGCATCCGACCCGGCGATCTCGTCGGCCTGATCGCCAACGAGAGCAACCTCAGTGGTCGCGAGATCGGCCCGATCAAGATCACCGAGCAGTTCTCGATCGTCGGGGTGCCCGAAGCACGGGTCGACGACGTGATCGAAACGCTGCGCGGCACGATGTTGAAGGGCAAGCGGCCCAACGCTCGGCGTTACACCGACTGACCGATTGCCAGCCGTTGCACCGACTGGGCGCGTCGCCGCACCATGTAGGGCACGCACATCACCAGGTGGGCGAGGGAGACCATCACCCAGACGCGGCGGGCGGGGGTGAGCAGCGCCTGTCCTTTGGCCTCGCCCAGGAGGGCCACAGCGACCGCGACGCCGATCACGCCGCACACACGACGGATCAGTTGGTTGACGCTGTTCGCGGCCCCCAGCGTGGCTCCTGGGAGGTCGTACAGGGCAGCGCTGGTGGTCAGTGTTCCGCAGATGCCACCACCCATCCCCATCAGCACCGAGGCGGGCAGGAACGCCGTCAAGAAGTGCGGCGACTTCGATGCGGTGACTGCGAACCACATCGGGCCGGAGGCCGCCAGGATGGCGCTCGTGACGATCGGCACCGTCGTACCGACCCGGTCGGACCATCGGCCACCGAACGGTGCGCTGAACGAAGCAGCCACCTGGCCGAGGGCCATGCCGACGCCGGTTTCGAACGTCGACCATCCCCACACCGTCTTCAGGATCAGCGGCGTCGTCACGTACCAGGCGAAGAAGCCGACCTGTTGCATACCCGAGCCGACGATGTTCAGCCGGAACTGCGGGAACGCGAAGATCGACAGGTCCAGCAGCGGATTGGCCACACGCCCGCAACGCCGGACGAAGACGACGAGCAGGATCACCGACGACGCGATCGCGCCGACGGTCGACGACGATCCCCAGCCCCACCTCCCGCCCTGTGAGACACCGAGCACCAACAGGCCGAGCGCCATCGGGCCGACGATCACACTGACCGGATCGATCGCCGCACTGGACGGCTCGTCGGTCTGCTCGACCAGCACCCGCTTGCCGACGACGAACACGGCCAGCGACATCGGGGCGATCAAACCAAAGGGCAACCGCCACGAGATGTGCTCGGTCAGTAGCGCCCCGCCGGTCGGCGCGGCGATCGCCGCGGTCGACCCCAGCGAACCCCACCAACCGATCATCATGCCGCGCTTCTGCAACGGGAACTCCGGCATCACCAGCGCCAAGGCGCTCGACGTCAGGAACGCCGCGCCGGCACCGCCGATCACCCGTGCGGTGATCAGCAATGGGACCGTCGGCGCGAGCGACGTGCACAGCGATCCGAACCCGAACAGCAGCACCCCGAACAGGTAGAGCCGCTTCCGTCCGCGCGCGTCCGACAGCCGACCGCCGATCAGCAGCAGCGATGCCAGGGTGACGAGGAAGCCGGTGGCGGTCCACGCCACGATCGATCGCGGGGTCTCACTGAACTCCTTCTCGATGGACGGCAGGGCGACCGACAACAGGCCCGAGTCGAGGACGAAGAGGAAGATGCTTGCAGCGGCGACGCAGAGTGCCGTCCATGCCCGCCGGCGGTGGGCTGGGTCGGCTTCCCACGAGGCGAGGTCGATCGTCGTCAATCCAACGCCGTTGCGAGGTGCCAAGCCTGGCGCGTGGCGAAGACCATGCGGCGTGGTGCATATGCATCGCCGAGGAGATGCACGTGGGTGCGGGCGGGTTTCAGTGATCGATAGAGGTCGTTGTCGGGAACGGCGCCGCAGGCAAGGACCACGCTGTCGACCCCGTCGACCGGCCACCGCCGGTTGCTGTAGCTGTGCGCCAGGTGCACCCGACCCGGCTCGACGCCCACCAGGCGCGCCATCGGTTCGAAACGGGCACCTTCGTCGTCGAGTCTGGCCAAGATCGCACCGATCGTGTACTTCCCGACGAGTGGCGACGGACCGTTCGTGCGGAACGTGATGGTGACCCGATGACCGAGGCCGCTGAGGTGATCCGCGACCGCCAAGGGTGCCGCCCGATCGTCCTCGGAGACCACCACCACGTGGTGGCCGAGTTCGATGCCTCCGCCCAGCACCGCAGCCGCCTGGTGCACGAACGGCTCGTCGATCCCAGGTACGTCGAGCGCCCGCGGCACGGCGCCCGTCGCGACCACCACCACATCGGGATCGAACTCGTCGACCCCATCGACGGTGGCTGCGCGGTCGATCACCACGGTCACACCGACGCGACGCAACCGAGCTTCCTGCCACCGGATCCACTCGGCGAAGCGATGGTTCATTCGAGCCTTGGCGGCGACGGCGAGTTGGCCACCGAGCGCCGGGTTGCGTTCCCACAGGGTCACGTCGTGGCCCCGTTCGCTGGCAAGGGCGGCGAACTCGGTCCCCGCCGGGCCGCCACCGATCACCAGGATCTGCTTCGGCTGCTTCACCGGAGGCAGATCCCCGACATGTTCATTGCCCGCATGTGGGTTCGACGAACACCCGAACTCGAGACCCTCGACCGTGCGCCGGTCGATGCAGTCGTTGGCGCCGATGCACGGTCGCACCAACTCGATCGCGCCACGTCGTGTCTTGGCGACGATGGCGGGATCGGCGATGGTCGCCCGGGCGAACCCCACGAGGTCGGCGTGGCCCTCCGCCAACACGCGTTCCGCGGTGGCGACATCGAACACCCGGCCGACATACACGACAGGAAGGTCCGTCGCCTGCTTGGCCTGACCACACAGCCCGGCCCACTCCGCCTCGCCGTACACACCGGGAGGGATGTAGCTGACGGTGCCCCAGTTGCCACCGACGTCGAGGCTGAAGTAGTCGACGGTCCCGTCGGCCGTGAACGCCGCGAGGATCTGCTGGCAGTCGGCCAGCTCGTATCCACCTTCGATCATCTCGTCGAGGCAGAGCCGCAGCCCGAGCGTGATCGGCCGTTTCACCGTGGCGCGGATGGACTCGACGATCTCCCGAACCAACCGACGGCGATTCTCGGCGCTCCCGCCGTACCGATCGGTGCGCTGGTTGGTGAGCGGCGAGAGGAACCACTGCAGTACATCGTCGTGATTGGCGTGCAGTTCGATCGCGTCCGCACCCGCCTCGGCGGCGAGCGCGGCCGACTCGCCGTACTCACGGATCAGCCACGCGATCTCGTCGGCGTCGAGCGGGTGCGGAATGCGGTGGTCGGAGTAGCCCGACAACGTCGGTGATGGCGCGATCGGCATGCCTCCCTGCAACACGAACTGCACGGTGCCGAAGCCGCCGGCACCATGCAGGCGGTCGAGGTACTGGCCCATGCGCTCGACGAACTTCGGATGGCGGAACAGACCCGGCCCATTGGAGCCGATGCCCGTCGGCTCGAACCCGGGGATCAGCGGGTTGCGGACGAACGTCGGGCCACCGCCGACCCACTGCACGCCGCCCTTGACTCGTTCGAGCCAGTAGCTGCAATGCCGTTCGAACATCGCGTCACTGTCGAGCAACCGCCCACCACCACCCGAGTGCGGCGGCACGACGAGCCGGTGATCGAGCTGCATGGTCCCAACACGAATTGGTTCGAAGGCGTGAGCGTGCGCCGGAGTCTCCATGCACTCCCACAGTAGGTTTCAGGGCTCCGTCGCACGCGGTCGACGCATGGCTACGACGGCTCGGCCAGCGGCGGCTCCAGTCGCCATTCCACCTCGGCGTCGACGATGACGTTCGTGGGTCGCAGACCGACGCGACCGGCGACCGCGGACGATGCTCGATGATCGGGATGTACGTGAGCCACCACCGACGTCGCACCCCGGGCCACGAGCCACTGCACCAGCGCGACCCCGGCCTCACCGGCAAAGCCGTGGCCCTGCCACGGGACGCCGATGGTCCAAGCCACGTCGGCAGTCGGCGTGGTCTCAGGATCGACGATCGTCGCTTGCACCGCGCCCATGGCCACATCGTCAGCGTCGCGACGCACGATCCAGTTGAGCCACACCTCGTCGGTCGAGCCTGACCCTCGGGTCCAGGCGGCATAGCGATCACGCAACTCCCCGATGGTGGCGGGCTGCCCGCCGATGAACTCGTGGAGCGCAGGATCGCTCAGCGCGACCGCCATCTCGTCAGCATCCTCGACGCGCACCGGACGCAACACCAGTCGCTCGGTGATGATCGTCGTCGCCTCGAACGGACCTGGCACGCCCGAACCCTACCGGCGACCGCCCTCGCGGGAAATGGGGTCGATCAAGGGCGCGACAATAGGGTGAGAACGTTGTCGAGAGCCAGGAGCAAGCACGTGGGCAATCCAGACGTCACCAGAGCCGTTTTCCTCAAGCGGCGCACCGCCCAATCCGGCCCGGAGCTCGATGATTTCGAGATCCGAGAGCTGGGCTTGGCCGCCTTGCAGCCGGGCGAGCTTCTGGTGCGCAATGCGTACATGAGTGTCGACCCGTCGATGCGCGGCCGGTTCGAGGCGACCGAGAAGCACTACACCACGAACTTCACCGTCGATCAACCGCTCGACGGCTCGGCGATCGGACAGGTGATCGACAGCGCAGATCCATCGATCGCAGTCGGCGCGCATGTGCGCCATCGGATGGGGTGGCGCGACCACGCGATCATCCCGGCGAGCACCGCCACCGCAGTCGACATCGACACGGCATCGCTGAACACATGGCTCGGCATTCTCGGCCAGACCGGCTTCACGGCTTGGGCGGGGCTGCTGCGCACGGGTGAGTTCAAGGCAGGCGAGGCAGTGTTCGTCTCCGCCGCGGCAGGTGCCGTCGGTACGGCCGTCGGCCAGTTCGCCCGCTTGCTGGGCGCCTCACGCGTCGTCGGCAGTGCCGGGGGCGAGACCAAGCGGGCGATCCTCGTCGACGAGTTCGGCTTCGACGATGCGTTCGACTACCGCGCCGGGCCTGCCGCTGAGCAACTCAGGCGGGTCGCGCCCGAGGGCATCGACGTGTACTTCGACAACGTCGGCGGCGAGCAACTGATCGCCGCACTCGATTCGCTGCACGTGAACGGGCGCGTGGCGCTGTGCGGGATGATCTCCAACTTCGACGCAGAGAACCCGCGCAACGACATCAGCAAGTTGATCAACGTCGTACTGAAGCGGCTCACCATCCGGGGCTTCATCGTGCGTGACCACGAAGACATGCGGCCCGAGTTCGAACGCCAGGTTGCGGGATGGCTTCGCAACGGACAGGTCATCTCCAGAGACACGATCTACGACGGTCTCGAACACGCCGTGGAGGCACTGTTCGGTGTGATGTCTGGGGCCAATGTCGGCAAGATGTTGGTCCGGCTGGACCCGTCGACGGCGTGAACACGCTGGTCCTCGGCGGGTCGGTCTTCGTCGGAAGACGTCTGGTCGCCGCACTCGTCGATGCCGGTCACGACGTGACCGTGCTGAACCGCGGGCGCACACCCGCCGCGCTACCGGCCGGCGTTCGCCATCTCCTCGCCGACCGCACCGACAGCGAGTCGATGCGCACCGCGCTCGCCAACACGCAATGGGACGCGGTCTTCGACGTCTCGGGCTTCGTGATGGCCGCCGGCGGCGGCGACATCGATCGCCTCGTCGATCTGTTCAAGGATCGCGTCGGCGCCTACGTGTACGTGAGCTCGATCATGGCCTATGACCAGTCGTTGTGCGGGATCTTCCCGTGGACGGAGGACATGGCGTCGAATGACGACGGCCCGGCCAGCTACGGCGGGTTCAAGGCCCTCTCGGAGCAGGCGATGTTGCGACGTCACGCCGATGCGGCGTTCCCGGTGATCATCGTCAGGCCGGCAGCGATCTACGGACCGGAGAACAACATCTACGACATGGAGACGCCGATGTTCCTGCGCTTGTTGCAGCGACGCCCGGTCTTGCTCCCTCACGGCGGGTTGGTCGTGGCGTCGTACGGCCACGTCGACGACCTCGTCGCGTTCATGATGACGGCCGCGGCCACGCCGTCGACGCATGGCGAGATCTTCAACGTCACGACGAGTGCGATCAGCACCCGGAGATACGTCACCACGCTCGCCGAGATCGTCGGTGTCGAGCCGAACATCGTCGACGTGCCTGACAATGTGCTGAAATCTGTGACCATGCCCGTCTTCGGCCACCTCTTCGGCGTACGACACCACGCCGAGTTGAGCACCACCAAAGCCGATGCGGTGATGCGACCGCTGCACGATTTCCGGAGTGGGCACGCGTCGACGTTCGACTGGTTCCGGTCGCAGCGTTGGGCCGATCGCACCGAGCCACTGGTCGATCCGGTGTGGCGGGCAACCTGGGACTTCGACGCCGAGGCACGCGTGGCCGCGCAGTTGGGAGCGCACGCATGAACGACCGTCCCAGCGATGCCGCGCTCTGGGCCTCGATGGCCGAGACCTTGCGAAACACCGTGCTGCCGAACCTCACCGACCCACACGCCCGCAACGCCGCGATCCAGTTGATCGGGTTGGCTGTCTACGCACGCAAGCGCGGACCCGATCCGACCAGGCGTCGCCAGGAGGAACTGTCCGCAGCGTTGGGCCCCGCCGCCGGGCAAGACGTGATGCGCTCGTGCATCGCCGTGCTGGCCGACCCGTACCATCGCGCCCACAGCATGATCCGCGAGATCCTCGAGCGTCACCTCGAGGAGGATCTCGAGAGCGAGGCCGCGTTGTTGAAGGCCTTCCGAGGGCAGGTCGCCGATGGATGAGGGCCGCCTTGCCGAATACCTCAGTGCCCAGACCGGAGCGCCGGTCGACGTGCATTCCTCACACCGGTTGACCGTTGGGCACTCGAGGGCGATGCACGTTGTCGACACGTCTGTCGGAACGTTCGTCGTCCGTGTCGAACAGGGTGGCGTGTTCGGCACGTCGAGTGCTGCCGAATTCGCGCTCATGCAATCGCTCCACGCAGCCGCCTTCCCGGTCGCCAACGTTCGTTGGCTGGAGCCAACCGGCGAGGTGCTCGGCCAACCCTTCTTCGTGATGGACTACATCGAGGCCGACCCGCCCGTCGACGAGCGCGAGATGGACCCGGCCACGGCGGCGGCGTTCGTGCGCACGCTCGCCCGCCTGCACGCCCTCGAGCCCACGGCTCATCTGCCGATGGTCGACTCCGCGCAGAGCACCCACATCCTGATCGAGCACTGGCGTACCGTCGGCAAGTCGGCGGGCGGCCCGCGTTTGCCACTGCTCGATGCCGCCGAGATGTGGCTGCACCAGAACGCGCCGTTGTCAACGCGGGTCACGCTCGTGCACGGCGATGCCGGACCCGGCAACGTCCTGAGCGCGAACGGCGAGGTCCTGGCCGTGACCGACTGGGAGTTCGCCCACGTCGGCGACCCAGCAGAGGATTGGTCGTTCTGCGCATCGATGCGCGGCGCGCGCACCATGTCGCGCGAGGCCTGGCTGGCATTGTTCGAGCAAGAAGCCGGGATCCGGATGACTCCGGCGGAGTGGACGTACTGGGAGGCGTTCAACCTCTTCAAAGGGGCGTGCGCCAACCGCACGTGCCTCGGCGTGTTCGAATCCGGCGTCAACCGGTCACCGAACATGGCGATCATCGGCACAGCCCTCCACCACGTCTTCCTCCGTCGCCTCGTCGACATCATGCGGTAGGTCCAGCGTTTGCCAGGCAACGCCGGACGGAGTGTTCATCTGGCGGCAAGAATGACGAAACCTTGGTTCCGTACGCTGCCTGCATGGATGAAACCATGATCGTGTCCAGAACGCTGATCCTCATCGACCCGTCGAGCCCGGACGGCGAAGGTGGCCTCGACGTTCTCACCAACCAGGACCGGGCGGTCACCCTCTTGCTCACCCTCGACGGTCGTTCCGCCGCATCGTTGCGCGACTTCGCGATGGCCGAAGACATCGACGTGTCGATGGCCGGGCTGATCTACCTCGACCAGGTGGTGTGCCGGCTCAGCCTGCACACCGACGACATCGAGACGATCTCGACATCCGGTTCCGACGCCGTCAACGAGATCTTTCATGTGCTGCAGCACCGACCGGTCAACCGGGTGATCGTGCCGGCCAGCCTGCCGGGGCTGGAGGCGGGTGGCCTGGCGAAGTTGTTGAAGGTGTGTCCGGTTCCCGTGGTGGTCGCTCCGGCCGCCGCGCCCGGCGCACCCTTCCGCATCGCTTCATAGCGCTCGGGGCCGGCCTGACAACATGGAGAGATGACCACCCCCGTCGAGATCTCCGACCTTGTCCACCGGTACTCTGATGCAGTCGTGCACAAGAACCGCGACCAATGGGCGGCAACCTGGGCGCCCGACGCGCATTGGGACCTCGGTCGCGGCCGCGTGATGGACGGAAAGGATGCCGTCGTCGAGTACTGGGTCGGCGCGATGGACTCGTTCGATACCGTCGTGCAGTTGGCCCACAACGGTCAGGCAACGATCGACGGTGATCGTGGCGGCGGCCGTTGGTACATCAGCGAGCACATGCAGCGCAGCGACGGCACCACCGGACTGCTGCTGGCGTACTACGACGACACGTACTCGGTGGTCGAGGGCGAGTGGCGCTTCGCCAGTCGAGCGATCACGGTCCTGTATCGCGGACCCGCCGATCTCAGCACGCCGTTCGCCTCGGTGTCGTAGCTTGCTGCAGCGCTAGGCCAACAACGTGCCGCCGTGCACGTCGAGGACCGCGCCGTTGATCCCGCCGCCTTCGTTGGATGCCACCAGCACCGCCATCGCGGCGACCTCTTCGACCGTGTTCAGCCGCTTGATCGATGCCTCTTGCGCGTAGCTGTCGAGGAAGGCCTCGTAGGTCGTCCCCATCGCAGCCGCGGCCTGCGGACCGGCTGTCTTCATGATGTCGGTCTCGATCGCCCCCGGGCAGATCGCGTTGCACGTGATGCCGGCCGCGCCGTACTCGAAGGCGACGGCCCGGGTGAGGCCGTTGATGGCGTGCTTGTTGGTGATGTAGTGCGACACCATCGCCTTGTTGGCGTGGCGGCCTTCCACCGACGAGATGTTGATGATTCGGCCCCAACCGCTGCCCTCCATCTTCTGGAGCGCACGCCGGGTGCCGTAGAAGGTGGCGTTGAGGCACCAGTCGAGGCACTCCAGCCACGCCTCGTCGCTCATCTGCCCGACGGGAGCGAACCCGCCCGACCCGCCGGCATTGTTGACCAGGATGTCGATCTTTCCGTATCGCTCGACCGTGCCATCGATCAGCGCGTTGACGTCGGCCTGCAGCTTCACATCGCCGGCGATGAAGTGAGCGTTCTCCCCGGCGCCCATCTGTGCCAACGCCTCGACACCTTTGTCCGGTGT
>JAYVOI010000220.1:0-4195 GCA_043758005.1 Ilumatobacteraceae bacterium | reverse complement strand
GGATCTTCTTCGACCTCGACGATGCTGCATACGACCGACAGGTCGAGAGTTGGACGACGTTCTTCGCGGCACATTCCGAGGATGCTCCGGCGGCCGTGCACCTCCACCACCTCACGCCGATGCACGAGGCGGTCAACGCGTTGTGGCCCGACGTTCCGGTGATCACCCATCTGCACGGGACCGAGTTGAAGATGCTCGCATCGGTGCACGACGGAGCCACCGGCGACAGCGCACGACCGTGGACGGGCGAGTGGGTCGAGCGACTGCAACGATGGGCAGGCGACTCCAGCCGCGTCGTGGTTGTCGCCGATCACGACGCGACCTTGGCGCAACAGTTGCTGCCGGTCGACCCATGTCGCGTCACGACCATCAAGAGTGGTGTCGACACCGAGGTGTTCGCCCCGCGTGCACGCTCGCACGAGCAACGCCTCGCACTGTGGCAGCGCTGCCTGGTCGATGAGCCGCGCGGATGGAGCGCGGGCTGCCCGGAGGGCTCGATTCGCTATGTCGCCGAAGATCTCCGGGCCTTCACCGATTCTGATGGCCGGCCGGTTCCCGTCGTGGTGTTCGCCGGCCGGTTCATGCAGTTCAAACGGGTGCAACTGCTCATCGAGGCGCACCACCTGATGCGTTCGACGACAACACGCCGATCGGTGTTGATCGTGGCCGGCGGGTTCCCGGGGGAGTGGGAGGGCGAACATCCCTACGACACCGTCCGCCGTCTCGGGGCGATCGACGTCTTCTTCGTCGGCTGGCTCGATCACCACGTCCTCGCCGAGATCCTCAACTGCAGCGACGTGTTTGCCGCACCGTCGGTCGACGAGCCGTTCGGTCTCGTCTACCTCGAGGCGATGGCCAGCGGTGTTCCGCCGATCGGGACCAGCACCGGCGGGCCGCTGTCGTTCATCAACGTCGATCCCCGGAACCCGACCGGTTGGCTCGTGCCACCCGACGATGTGGCCGCGACCAGTCGTGCCCTTGCCGAAGCGGTGTCCGACGCGGATGCCCGATCGCAGCGAGGGACGCGAGCAGCCCGATTCATACGCGAGCAGTACTCGTGGGCGTCGACCGCGGATGCGTTTGTTGCGCTCTACGACGAGGTCAGCGTCGAGTCGAAACGGTCGATGTCGTCCCAACCCGCGGTGCCGTCGTCACCTCGACCGGACCGGCCGACCATCGGCGTGGCGTAGGACAGGATCACCCCGGTCCCGTCGTCGGGCAACAGGTGCACGATCAGGTCGTTGCCGGCCACCTCGGCCCAGATCGGGTTGTGCGTGGCCACTCGGCCGGCCACGGGCGAGTAGACCGGGAACGGCACCTCACGCTGCATGACCAGTTCGTCGACATCGAGGAGCCCGAGACCGCCGAGCCACCCGGGACCCGACGCCAGCCCGACCTCGGCGACGCCGCCACACAGCAGATGCCCACTGTCGAGCCACTGGCAGTCCTGGTGGTCGACGAAGAATGCCGGATTGACGCGTGCCGCGCGGAGATGCCCGTCGACGGTCCAACGGTAGAAGTGCCGCGACCCCCAGGACCAGCCGATGAGGTCGCCATCGGTACCGCATCGCGCCATCGCGCCGATGTGGTCGTCGACGTCGAACGCAACCTGCGGCGCCTCGCCCGGCACCAACCGGTAGACCGTCGTCGTCGAGTCGGGCCGGTACTCGGCGCACGGGATCCAGAAGGCGGCGCCATCGAAATCCATCCCGCCTGGGTGGTATCGCTCTGCATCACCAACCGCGACCTGCTCGATCAGTTGGCCACTGCGGTCGACTGCCATCACCAGTCCACGGCGGTCGACCACATCGACGGTCGAGATCCACCACGTCGAGCCGATTCGGGCCATGCCCTGCGGATGATGGGCGTCGAACCGCAACGGCAACTCGCCGACGAGCCGCCACGAGGTCGCTCGGGTCATCGACGCCACGGTCGCAGCGACTGCGGCATCCGTGCGTGTCCGATTCCGCAACATGTGCGACGAAGTCTCGCGGACGCGCGCTGCTGCAACGTTGATACCCGGCGATGGCGAGATGTCCACAGCATGAACATCGGAAGACCTCGGCCTCGGCCTGAGCCAAAAACCTGATCGCGTCTCGGCGCTCAGCCGCCTGGCACACCGTCGAGGACGGATCGAAGGGCCTGAGCGGCACCGAGCAGGGCCGCACTCTCGAACGGCACGACGATCTTGGTGTTGTCGCTGTCGGCGAACTTCGAGAGGGTCTCGAGCTGCAGGATGGCGATCAGCGATGGATCCGGGTTGGCGGTGCGGATCGCGTTGTACACGCTGGCAATGGCTTCGGCCTTGCCCTGCGCCTCGAGGATGTATGCCTGTCGTTGGCCTTCTGCTCGCAAGATCGCGGATGCGCGCTCGCCCTCTGCGCCGCGGATCGCAGCCTTCGCCGCACCATCGGCGATGTTGATCGCTGACTGCTGGTTGCCCTCGGACTGCAGGATCTTTGCCCGCTTCTCCTGATCGGCCTGCTTCTGCAAGGCCAACGCCTCGAGGATCTTCGGGGGTGGCGTGATCTCGACGATCTCGATGCGGGCGATTCGGATGCCCCACTTGTCGGTGACGGCCTCCATCTGGGACTGCACGTCGGTGTTGATCCGCTCGCGCTCCGAGAGCGCTTCGTCGAGCGACAGGGTGCCGATGACCGACCGCAGCGCGGTGCGCGCCAGCGCGTCGATGGCAATGCTGAAGTTGGCGACGCTGAACAATGCCTGCTTGGCGTCGACGATCTGGGTGAAGATCGTCGCGTTGACGGTGACCACCACGTTGTCGCGCGTGATCACCTCTTGCCGATCCCCGGGCACCGGGATCTCACGCATGTCGACACGTTGCAGGGAGTCGATGAACGGGCCGATGATCACGAGGCCGGGCTCGTGGGTCTTGCGGTACTCGCCGAGGCGCTTGACGACGCCGACCTCGCCCTGCTGCACGATGTTGACCATCTTGCGCAGCATGAAGAGGAGGACGAGGACAACGAGTCCGGCGACCACCAAGGCGCCGATGGCGCCGTTCCCTAACGCGATCATGTGAGCTCCCAATGTTCTTCTGCGGTTCGAACCGTCAGAGTTGTGCCGACGACGTTGGTGACGATCACCGCGGTCGAGGGCGGAATCGAAGATCCATCGGAGGTCACGGCCAGCCATGTCTCACCCAGCAGGCGAACGTGACCGCTGGCATCGAGGCACACCTCGTCGACCGTCAGTCCGCGTGCGCCGATCAGTCCCCCGTGCACGCCACGGATGGTCGTGCCGGGTCCGCGCCGGGCGAACGCTTCACTCATCTGCGGTCGCACGAACACGACACCCGCTGTGCCGACCCCAACTGCGACGCAGGCCTGGATGACCACGTGCGAGGGCGCGGCGACGGCGACCGCAGCTGCGGCAGCAGAGCCGGCAGCACCGAACATCGCGAAGAACGCCATGTGATGCAGCTCCACCCCGACGAGCAGCACACACAACAGGATCCATACGAGGACCACAACAGCCACCTCCGACGAAATCATAGGCTCCCACGTCCGACAAACGGACGGCGGCGGGCAACAATCGTTGGGGGCTGCACGCCGCCGATTTCAGGGGCGGGCGCGGCAGGCGTCGAGGGCGGCGTCGAGGGCGACGGCCAGGGGGTCGAGCACCACGATGGCTGGACATGCCCCGATGATGATGTCGACGAGACGGGAGAAGCCGGTGCCGCCGAGCGCGACGGTGGCCGAGCCACGCACGCGCGCCACCACGGCCTGCTCGGTGAGGCTACGCAGTTCGTCCCCTGACAGCGTGCAGACGGGCTTCCCGGCGCGGGCGATGGCTTCCCGCAGCGACTCGCCTGCACCGATCACGGGGATGTCCACGACAGCGCGGGCATCGGCGACGCCGGGGTCGGCCGTGCAGTCGACGATCACCGCATCGAAGCCGTCGGATGCGGCGTCGATGGCAGTCCGGATGACGAACGGAGCGGCGGCGCGGGCATCGGCATCGCTGCGAACCTCGAGCGGCCCGCCGCCGGTGCACCGGTATTCGACCTCGACGCCGTCCCTGGCGAGTCGCGCCAGATCCGCCTCCACCTCGCCGGCGATGGCTTCCCATGGAGCGGAAGTCGGGCCGACGAACAGCACCCTGACCACCGGCTGCGAGTTACGCGTCATGTGGACGGAGGCCGCGTCCCGACGCGAGCAACCAGACCACGAGC
>JAYVOI010000219.1:0-9746 GCA_043758005.1 Ilumatobacteraceae bacterium | reverse complement strand
GGTCGCGCTCGTACACGATCGGGGGATTGAGGCATTCCTCGATGGTCGTCCAGATGCTGAACGTCGGCGCGAATGCGAACCCCTCGATCACCAGGTCGCTGCCATCACGCACGCCGATCTCGTGGATCGACGAGAACAGGTGGTCTGCTGCATGCCGCGCAGCGACATCACTGAAACCCGGTTCGACCCCCATCCCCACGAGGGCGAGCAGCCCGCGCTCGGCCCACGAGTCGCTTGCCGCGAACTGCGCCGCACCGAGACTGACGCCGATCTGGTTGTACGGGTCGGTCGGGTGAGGCGTCGAGAGATGCATCGCCATGTCGAGGTAGTGGCAGCCGGCCTCGAACGCGGCCTCGAAGATCGGCGGGTTGAAGCGGGGGTCGCAGGCGTTGACGATCACATCGGCGCCAGACGTTGCCGCCAACTCGACGACGTCGAGGCGATTCGACGCGTCGACCCGGGTGCCGCTGACGCGGTCGGAGCCCGCTGTCGCCGCGGCCCGTGCCGAACGCGACGGATCGACGTCGGCAACCACGATGTGTTCGAAGGCGTCGCGCCTCGCACAGATGGTCGTCAGCGCCGAACCGACCCCACCCGCGCCGACGATCAGCACTCGCATGACCGGAGGGTAGTGCGCCGGCCGGCCGCCGCCGGTTTCCGAGTCGTCTAGAGGGCGAAGGCGCGGCGCTCGGCGCCGACGTACACCAGCGCGGCGATGCGCTTGGCGAGATACGGGCTGAATGAGCCTCGGTAGCGCAGCTGCAGCTCCGGCAGCATCCAGTCGTGCCCGGAGATCTTGCCGCGACACAACGCGGTGCCGCAGGCGCATTCGAACTCGTCGTAGTCGCTGCCGTCGGTGGTCGCGTAGTCGTACGTGATCTCCTCGCCGGCGGCGATGTCGCGCATGGCCACCAACACGACGTTGCCGTTCAGCATGCAGTTGGGCTCGCACGAATGATTGATGAAGTCGGCGGGCTCCGGCTCGGGCGCGCCGGCGATGTACAACTGCTCGTCGATCTGCAGGCTGCGAACCTGTTGGCTGGTCGGCAGCAGATCGAACTCGTCGCGGGTCACGCAGCGCCCGCCGAACGCGGCAACGACCTCGCCCGCGGTGATCGGTTCGCTGGCGACGCTGCCGTATCCCTTGCCCGGAGTAGCGGTGGGACGCACTTTTGGAGTGAGGAAGCAAACACCCATGAACATCAGCATGGTGGCTGATACCACCGACGTCTACTCGCTGATCAGTCAGCCGTTCTGATCAGTGACTCAGTCAGTTTGGTCGGCGGGTCAATCTCGTCGGTCGCCGCCGGCGAAATGCGATGCCAACCAAGCACAACGTCGCTACAGTATCGGCGGTTCGCATCACGAGTGATCGTCGCCTTTCGAGGTCGCCGATCCGGCAACCGGGGAGGAAGCCCCACGGTGCCATCCCGCTTCGGCGGGGATGTGGCCCTGCTTTTCGCAGGGCAACTCAGCTTCCCTCGTGCGGCGTCCACAGTTCGAGACGAGCGCGAGGAGGACGAGATGGCGGGGCAACCACTGCCGGCAAGTGGCGCGTGGCGCACTGGCGACCCCGCCGGCCATCGGCAGTTCCTCGACTTCAGCCGCCCGTTCGCGCTCGACGGCGGCGTGACCCTCGACGAGGTGACCGTGGCCTACGAGACGTGGGGCAACCTCGACGACAGTCACAGCAACGCCATCTTGTTGTGTCACGCCTGGACGGGCGACAGCCACGCCGTCGGCCCGATGGGCCACGGCCATCCGTCCGCCGGATGGTGGGAGGGCGCAGTCGGGCCCGGCTTGGCGATCGACACCGACCGCTGGTTCGTGGTCTGCGCCAATGTGCTGGGTGGTTGCCAGGGGTCGACTGGTCCGGCGTCGCCGCACCCCGTCGATGGCAAGCCGTACGGCAGCCGCTTCCCCGTCGTCACGGTTCGCGACATGGTCCGTGCCCAGGTGCGACTGGCCGACCACCTGTCGATCCCGGCGTGGCACTCGGTGGTCGGTGGATCGATGGGTGGCATGCAGGTCCTGGAATGGGCGATCACCTTTCCGCACCGGGTTCGCTCGATCGTGCCGATTGCCACGTGCGCGCAAGCGACGGCACAGCAGATCGCCTGGGGCGCGATCGGTCGCAGGGCGATTCGGATGGACCCGAACTGGCGTGGCGGTGACTACTACGACGCCGACGACCACGACGGTCCGTGGGAAGGGCTGTCGGTGGCGCGCATGGTTGCCCAGGTCACGTTCCGCAGCGACAACGTGTTCACCGACCGGTTCGGCCGAGAGCTGGCAGACGGGGCGACACTGCGCGACAGCTTGGACCTGTGGCAACGGTTCGAGGTCGAACGTTACCTCGATCACCACGGTGAGAAGCTCGTGCGCCGCTTCGACGCCAACAGCTACCTGATCATCGGCAAGGCCATGGATCTGCACGACGTCGGTCGCGGACGCGGCGGTCTGGCTGCAGCCATGTCACGCATCGACGTGCCGACGTTGACGATCGGCATCTCCAGCGACATCTTGTATCCGTCGTACCAGCAGCGTCAGATCTGCGACCTGCTCGTGGCGGGCGGCACGCCGTGTGACTACGTCGAGATCGATTCACCCCACGGGCACGACGCGTTCTTGATCAACCTCGACCAGTTGTCGGCTCCGCTCGGCGACTTCATCGATTCAGTTGCCAAGGCCTGACGAGTCGGTCTTCAGCATCGGGCTCGGCAGCATCGCGTCGAGGCTCGCGACAGCGCGGCTCTTCGCCGGGATCTTGATGGTCATCCGCTCCGTGGTGCCGAGACTGGTGATGGTCCGCAACACGTAGACCGCCTTGCGCGGCGGTGGGGAGGCGGCCTTGCCCTCGAGCGACCAGTTCGTCACGTCGTGACGGAGGCGACGCTTGGTGTCGACCTGCAACTGGCCGGTGCCCATCACGTTGATCCACACCTCGCGCTTGGGTCCGTCGGCCTCGCCCTGCGGCGACAACCACTGACCGGTACACAAGAAACGATCGCCCTTTCTGGAGACGTGATGCGGCTCGATGCGGTACCCGAGGTACAACAAACCGGCACACGCAGCGAGGGCAAGCAGCATCAAGAGCACATCCACCCGACCAGCTTGGCTCATCGCGACGCCTGCGGCGATGTCACCCCGTTCCCGGTTGCCGGTGTGAGCCGGTGGTCTGCGTGCGAGAATGGTCGTTCATGAACGCGCAGTCACTCGGTCGTGCCACGGATGGCATCGTGGCTGGCGATTTCAACGACCCCACCAACGAGCGACTGATCTACCTCTCCGCGGTCGGGCTCGCCGTCATCGGGATCGGATTGCTGATCCTGACCATCGTGTGGTGGCGTCGTGGGCGACAGGAGCACCCGGCATTGGCGCCACTCGAAGTGATGGGGGCCCGGGCCTGGGAACGTGCGCCGGAAGGTGAGCGCAAGCGTCGCGTCGAGCAGGCGCGTTCGTCGGGTACCGGAATCGCGGCCGCTGAGCCGATCGCCGCTGAGCCGCTCGACCTCGAGGCGCTGGTGCGCAGCGCGCCGCAAGCCTTCGATGACCTGCGCGAGCCGAGCGTGGTGATTGCCCTGCCCCCCGTGGCCGAGGCAGCCGACGGCGAGGCAGCCGACGGCGAGGCTGTCGCCGACGACGCGGGTGCCGAAGAAGCCGTTGGCGGCGAACCGGAGCACGTGGTCGAGGCGACGGCGGTTGCCGAGGAGCCGGCGAAGAAGTCCGGCAAACCCGTCCCGAAGGTCGAGCAGGTCGACCCCGACGCCACGTCGATCGCGACGATCCGGCCGGCGGAGGTCGTCGAGGCCGGCGCCTCGGGCCCGCACGAGCCGTCCCCGTAGTCATCCGTCACATGACCATCCCCGCGGGTGGCATGCGCACTAGCCTGCCAATACGTGGCTGACGGATTGGATGTTGAGGCAATGCTCGCTCGATTCCGCGAGCGTGCTGCCGCGGTGAAGGGCCGGCCGCTTCCCCCGGTTGCCGGCGAGGAACGCAAGCGGTTCATCGACCAGGCGCAATCAGACTTCATGGACTTCGCGATCGTCGGTGACGCCACGGCGTCGATCGAAGACGGCATTTTGGTGCTTCGGGTCGATCTTCGACCCGCTGATAAGAAATCGTGACGACTTCCGAGGGTAGGGCGCGTCTCGCCCTGTCGATTGCTGCTGTTGCCGTGTTCGCGTGGGGCTTCGGGCCTCTCCTCGTGCGTGGCATCGATGCCTCGGCCGGCACGATCGTGTTCTGGCGGCTGTGGATCGCCATGCCGGTGATGCTGACCGCCGCCTATCTCACCGGTGGCCGCGTCAGCATCCCGTTGCTGAAGGTCGTCTTCGTGCCCGGCGTCCTCTTCGGCATCTCCACGCTCGTCGGGTTCAGTTCGTACCAGACAACGTCCATAGCAAACGCGACACTGATTGGAGCGCTCCAACCGGCGTTGATGCTGTTCATCGGCCCACTGCTGTTCGGCGACCGTTCCAGCAGTCGCCAGATCCTGTTGGCGGTCATTGCGCTCGGAGGCATCAGCACGGTCGTGCTCGGTGCGAAGCAGTCGTCGGGTGCCTCCTTGCACGGTGACCTGCTGGCGCTGATCAACCTTGGGCTGTTCACGACCTACTTCGTGCGCATGAAGCAGGTCCGCAACCAGGGCATCCACTCCATCGCCCTGATCGCCGGCGTGTTCTGCGTGGCTGCCTTCACCGTCACGCCATGGGTGCTGCTGACATCGAACGACCTCGGCGCGATCCACGGCAGAGCCTGGCTCTCGATCCTCGGCATGGTCTTGCTGTCGGGTCTCGTGGGCCACGGTCTGATGACCTGGGCGCAACGCCACATCGACATCACGATCGCCTCGCTGTTGATGCTCGGTGGCCCGGTGATCTCGGCGATCGGGGCCTGGATCGTGTTCGGCCAGCAACTCACCGCCGTGCAGATCACCGGCGCCCTCGTGGTATTGACGGCCCTGGGGGCGATCGTGCTCGAGGTGCGGTCCAATGCGGTTCCCGTCGAGATCCCGTTGTCGGTTTCCGCAGGCGACTGATAGCGTAGGCGACCGCTAACGCGGACGTGGCTCAGCTGGTAGAGCATCACCTTGCCAAGGTGAGGGTCGCGGGTTCGAATCCCGTCGTCCGCTCCAATCGAAAGCCCTGGTCAGCACTCCTTTTGACTGGTCAGTGGGCCGGTGGGGTCTTTTGGCTGTGCCCATGGTCTGCCCATGGTTTGCCCATGGTCGCCGTACGGTTTGGCGATGACTGGATCATTGCGAAAGCGCGGCCCTGATACGTGGGAGCTGCGTGTCTATCTCGGTGTGGACTCCGACAGTGGTCGTGAACGGTGGGCGAGCAAGACCGTTCACGGCTCGCGACGCCACGCGTCCGCACGGCTCGGCGAGTTTGTCGAAGACGCTGGCTATGCCCGGCTGCGTGCCGGCACGGTGGCTGATCTGCTTGATCGGTGGATGGGGCAGGCGTCATCGGCGTGGTCGTCGACCACACTGGCGCAGACCCGCAGCATCGTCGAGCATCATCTCAAACCGCTGCTCGGCGAGATCAGGGTGAACAAGCTGACGACGATCGACGTCGATGACATGTACCGGCTGTTGTCGCGATGTGGTGGGCGCGACGGCCGGGCGCTGAGCCCGGGCACGGTGCACCGCGTCCACGTGGTGTTGCATCGAGCATTGACCCAGGCAGTCCGTTGGGAGTGGATCTGGCTCAACCCGGCAGCGAACTCGAGTCCGCCTCGGGTCACACCTGCCGAGATTCGCCCGCCGACACCGGACCAGATTCAACGCCTTGTTGCCTCGGTCGAAGAGACCGACGTCGATTTCGCCACCTATGTGTGGTTGGCGGCCTCGACCGGGGCGCGACGGAGCCAGATGCTCGGTTTGCGATGGGCAGACATCGACTTCACCCATTCAGCGATCGGGTTCAGCCGCGCCTACGTCGACGGGCCCGCTGGGCCAGTGCTGCGCGCAACCAAAACCCACCGCACCTACCGCGTTGCCGTCGACCAGGCCAGCATGCAACGACTCGTCGATCACTACCAGCGAGCAACCCAACGAGCCACCGAGCACGCCCATGTGTTGACCGACAAGGCGTTCGTGTTCAGCGCCGAGCCGGACGGCTCGTTGCCGTGGCTACCGAACCGTGTCACCAAGACGTTCATCGATCACCGTCGCCGCGCTGCAGTCGGCCAATTCCGGTTGCACGACCTGCGTCATTTCATGGCCACCGAGATGCTCGCCCACGGCGTCGCCATCGTCACCGTCTCCCAACGACTCGGCCACGCCAGGGCATCCACCACCCTCAACGTCTACGGACACTGCGTACCCGGCGCAGATCGCGACGCAGCCAACTACATCGCAGAACTCCTCACCAACCTATGACAACACCAGCGACATAGGCGCTTCGTTCAGCGCTTCTCGACTGCCCGAGGTGCAGCGGCGTTCGGCGCTGATCTTCTGCGCCCCAGAACGGCACATATGCAGCAGGGGAAGCGCTGCACGTCGCCGGCTACAGGGTGCGGCCGGGCCGCCCTGCCTTGCCCTTGGCAGACGACCCGATTCAGCTGAACTGGCGATGGAGGCGGTCGGCAACGTCTGAAGGAGTCGGCATCGAGGCGACCTGTTTGCCGAGATCCTCCGCCCGCGTCCGGAACGACGGTTCGTTGAAGAGCCGATCGGCCGCGGCACGTAGGGCGTCGGTGTTCACATCTTGGGGTTCGATGGCGAGACCTACACCAGCCCGGACGCACGCGGCCGCGTTGACGAACTGATCCGCGCCCTGGGGCACGCACAGCTGTGGGAGGCCAGCCATCAGCGCCGCGAGGAAGATCCCGGATCCGCCGTGCGAGACGACTGCCGCACAGTGGGGAATGAGCTGGGCCTGAGGGATGTAGCGGGCGACGTGCACATGGCCCGGCTGCTCACCCAAGGCAGCGGGATCGCCCTGAGGACCGACCGTGACGACCACCCGCACCGGCATCTCGCGCAGCGCTTCGATGATCGCCACCAGCGCAGCATCGTTCCGAAAGACGGTCCCGAACGTGACATAGACCAGAGGGTTCCCGGCGTCAGCGGTCACCCAGTCGGGAAGGTGTTCATTGCCCGATGTGGTCGTGTTGCCCGGACCGAGGTCCTGAACCGTTCCAAGGTGGGCGGTGCTCTCGGGGTGCAGGCTCGGCGGATAAATGTTGATGTAGAGATGCTCGTAACAGCCCCCGTAGGGCTTGGGTTCCAGCCCCTGTTCCACCCAGAGGTGGGCCACGCGCTCGCCTGCGTTTGCCACCTTGGTGGCTCGGGTGATCGAACCGAACCCGTGGCACACGTTCGGAACGCCCAACGCGGCTGCCACCAGTGGCCCAGCGAACTCGGCCTGCTCAGCGACCAGCAGGTCCGGCTGCCACGTACGTGCCGCCGGCAGGAGGTCGGTGAACATCGGCGCGGCGTTCACCGTGCCGAACAGGCGCGGGAACCCGTACTCATCCCTCTGCTCGCCCCGCATCTCCTGGATCTCGGGGTAGCGCCGGAAGTATTCGGCCATTCGGGCACGCTCGTCGAGCCCGGCAGGCGTCGCCTGGAAACCGTCTCGCTGTAGGCGGTCGCATTCCTGCGCTCCAGTCGCCCACAGCACATCGTCCCCACGCTGGACCAATGCCTCAGCCAACGGCACCATCGGATGGATGTGGCCGCGACCAGGGCTCGAAGTGAACATGACCCTCATGGGGACATCATCGCCCACTTCCGCACCGGTCGCGGTGGCCGCGAGCCCGGGGGTCGCGCCGTATGGGGTCAGTCGGGCCAAGGACGCCGCCCACTTCTCGCCGCAGTCGCTCCAGGAGCGACACGGACTACAACTTCGATGGCGAGCGCTCTACTTCGGCCGTGTCGAGTGCCCCCGAACACCGGCTAGGGGATAGCGCCGATGCGCCGATATGAGCTGGCCGGAGTCGTGATGAGGGACGTCGTTCTGTGCGCGCGTTCTGCGTCTACGTATTCATCTGGATGCCCGGAGTCTCGCACTGCGGTCGCTCGGCGAGCCGGATAGTCGGCGTTATGTGCTGCTTGGTTGTCGTCATCCCGACTAACAGACGACTGGCGTCGCCACGACCTCGGTGCGTCATGTTGTGGCTTCAAAGGAGGTGGCGGGCCGGATCCACGATCCGTTCCGATTGTCGAGGTCATCCGTGTACGAGCAGTTCTCGCCACGCACCCGGCCTTGCCACTCGGCGACGCGTCAACGCCCAACATGATGTGCTGACCGTTCGCTACTGCCCTCGCCGGCGATTGCCGCCCCACGGCTACAGCGTCAGGCCGCGTCGGACATGGGCCAGTCGGTGCCGAGGAAGGCGTCGATGCGGCGTTGGAGAACGACCACGAGCGCTCCAATTGCGACGATCGCATCCGTTGTTTGCATCCCGTTGAATCGAAGGTACTCAAGAAGCCCGAAAAGCTCTGCGTATGTGCCCGGGTTCGGCATGATGTCGGGTTGCATGGTGAGCTCGCAGAGCAACTTGATCGATGCGATCATCTTGTCGAGGTCGCTGCCGAAAAGGTCAGGGTCGGCGTTGACGATCCCTTCGATGTACCCGAGTTCGTCTCGCACCCGCACAACAGCTTCCTCGATCTGGTGGCGGCTCGTCGGCGGCGCCCGCCCTTGCAGCCGTTGAAGCAACTCGGCGGTAGGGCTGGGTACGTCGACGGCTTCGCCGCTGCTGAACACTGGAAGCAGCGCGATCGCCATCCGGTCCACGTGTTGGGCGACGCGTTTCAACCGACTGTTCGTGTGCAGATTGATCTGACGTTCGGCGAGCAGGGCCGCTCCGCCACCGGCGACCGCGCTGGCAGCGATCCAAACTGCGTCAAACGACGAGTCCGCTTTCGTTATGAGTCCGGCGATGATCCCCGCGATCGCTCCAGTCATGCCCGGCAGGTAAATCGGAACGTGCCGCTTCCAACGGTCGCCTTTGGTGTCACCAGGCATCACGCTCGCTTGGATCAGCCTCACGATTTCAGGGTCGCCAGACCCTGCTGCCGTCATCCAAAAGCGACGCAGCAGGTACCAGGCAAAGTCTGCTCCGTCGAGTTTCCTGTCCCGGATGCTGGACATGTTGTCCGCCTTCCGATAGGCATCCGCAGCTGTGCTCAAGAACGCGTCCTCCCAGTCGTCCGGTTCGAGATCGAACAGCGCCAGGCCGCCACTCGACTTGACCCGTAGACCACCGCGCAGCCGACGCGCCAACCAGTTGCCACGACCCCGCCATCGCTCGGCATCCAGGTCACGCATCCCGCCTGCGATGTCGGACTCGAACTGGTCGAGTCCACCGTCACGTTCGAGCTTGAGCTCGCCAAACACGTTGCCCGCCGCGATGCGTACGAGATCCCAGAATTTGCGTCTAATCCGCTCTTCAGCATTGGCTCGTTTGCCTGCCTTAAAGAGCGACGTGAACACCCCAAACGGTGGTATCGCCACGGCGCGACCCTAGACGCGTGTCGCATCGACACCTGACAGCTCGTCTACCCAGTCGACCTCTACTTCATCGAGACCACCCGACTGCTCTCTTGGGCGAGTCGATAGGCGCCGTTCGGAGCGCCACGACTGCTCGGGTCAGGGCGGAGTTCTGCGCTGATGTTCTGTGCCTCAGACCGACACTTATGCCACGGGTTCTCTTCAGGCTGCATCGGCGCGTTCTGGGACAGGTGAAGGGCCGACGATGGGTTGGCGGATCTGCTTGGTCCTGGT
>JAYVOI010000218.1:0-9804 GCA_043758005.1 Ilumatobacteraceae bacterium | reverse complement strand
CCGGTACCCCGTCGAAGTCGATTTCCTGGGCCGAGCTCGCGGTCGCTTCACGCGATGCGTCGAAGCTCCCCGAAGGGCTCGACCCCGAGGTGCTGCGCCACGAACTCGACTTCGATGGTACGAACTCGACGTTCCCGTTCGGGGCCCACGTCTCGGTGGTCGAAGTCGACACCGAGACCGGCAAGGTCGTGATGCGCCGTCACATTGCGGTCGACGACTGCGGGCGGATCCTGAACCCGCTCCTGGTCTCGGGCCAGCAGCATGGCGGCATCGCCCAGGGTGCTGCCCAGGCGCTCTACGAATGGGTCCGGTATGACGAGGACGGGAACCCGGTCACGGCCACCCTCCTCGACTACACGGTTCCGTCGGCCGCCGAGCTTCCGAGCTACGAGACGTCGAACACGCAGACCGACAGCCCGCGGAACCCGCTCGGCGCCAAGGGGATCGGCGAGTCGGGCACGATCGGCTCGACGCCGGCGATTCACAACGCTGTTGTCGACGCCCTGTCACATCTCGGCGTCGTACACATCGACATGCCGTGCACGCCGGAGCGCGTGTGGGCAGCGCTCAACGCCGTCTAATCTCGGGCAGACCAATCGCCCCACAGGGGTCCATACGGAGGCGCCCCCAGTGACGGTTGATTCCGGGAGGCAAGGCACCGAATCTCCGGTGCAACCGGATAATTCGTGCCTGGCCTGCGACTGAGCTGACTGAAACCTCGATCTGTGGTCAAGCGCGCGCAGAAAGTACCGATTCCTGTCCTAGATACCACGCCGTTGCGCGTGTATAGGAGCGTGACCATGCGAGCAATGAGCGAACCACCCGGGGGACGGACCGGCGCGGTACTCAGCGTGCTCGCGGGCGGCCCGAGCAATCGGGAAGCAGCCGTGCGGGCGTTGTACGAGGAACGACATGCCGAACTCGTCCGCTTTGCCACCTTCATCATGGGCGACGTCCACGCCGCCGAAGATGTGACCCAAGAAGCGTTCATGCGCGTCTACGACGCGTGGGACCGCCTCGACGACCACGACAAGGCGGTCGCCTACCTCCGCGTCACGATCGTCAACCTCAGCAGGGGTCGACACCGACGCCGCCTGGTCGCCGAGCGCAAGCAGCAGCCGCACCTCATGGTGGTGCCTTCAGCCGAGGACGACGCGATGGGCAGAGTCGGTCGCAGCGCCGTTCTGGCCGCCGTCGCGGCATTGCCCAGCCGTCAGCGGGCCTGCGTCGTGATGCGTCATTGGTTGCGCATGACCGAGGGCGAGATCGCCACGACCCTCGACGTGTCGGTCGGATCCGTCCGCACACACAACAAGCGGGGTCTCGAAACCCTGGAACGCAAGTTGGGAGCTTTGCGATGAACGATTTCGAACACCACCTCACGGCACTCCTCGACGACGTCGCCTCGTCGGTGCGTCCGCATCCGGACCCCGACGGACTGTTCGTGCCGATGGTGACGCCCGTGCCGAACGACGTGCACATCTTTCGGCCGCGTTGGGTTGCCGTCGCTGCCGCCAGCCTCGTGCTGGTCGGTGGATCGGCGTTCGCCATGGAGCGGATCACCAACGATCCGCCGATCAGGGTGGTACCCGCCGCGTCGCCCGAGAACGAACCCACCACCGAGCCGACCACGACGTCGATCGAGCCGACGTCGACGTCCCTCGTGACCGAGACCAAGTCGGTCACGGAGCCTGTGTTCAAGCCGGTCCTCGTGCCGGATGCGACAGTGCGGGCCACCGAACCGACCGAGCCGATCGTCACCGCGGTGCCACCGACCGAGCCCACCGTGGCGCCGGTCGTCATCGAGTTCACTGCCAAGCTGGGCGCCAACGGTCGCGCCAACACGCCGATGACACAGGGGTTCCACGGGACCGCGCAACCGGGGTCGGCGATCCGAGTGGGCTCGGACTACGGGGTTGCCGAAACCACCGCCAACGGTGACGGCAAATGGGAGACCACGCTGACGCTGCTCGACGTTCCCGACGGCGCCAAAGTCGCCGTGCGGATCACCTCGAACACCAGTGACCGGGTCCGCCAGTTCACGCTCGAGCGCCCGGCGCCACAGCCGCCAGCGCCCGTCGTGATCGAGTTCTCCGCCAACCTCGGCGCCAATGGACAGGCGAACTCGCCGATGACACAGGGCTTCCTCGGCACTGCGCAGCCCGGCTCGGCGATCCGCATCGCCACGCAGTTCGGCGTCGCCGAGACCACGGCCGGCCCGAGCGGGAACTGGGAAGCGACGCTGACGATGCCCGAGGTCCCGCCGGGCACGGCGGTCGCGGTGCGGATCACCTCGAGCACGACCGACCGGGTTCGTGGGTTCACACTGCAGCGACCGGGCACGCCGACCCCGCCGTCGATCGACTTCACTGCCAACGCCGGGTGGGCGACCACCGATGCGACGCCCCCGGTCGACGAGTACTGGGGTACATCGACGGCGGGCGCGGTGATCACGATCACTTCGCCGTACGGCGGCGCGCAGGTGCAGTCCAACGCCGACGGTCACTGGACCGCACGCCCGACGTTCCCCGACGCGCCGGTCGGTGTCACGTTCAACGTGCACATCACCAGTTCGAAAGGCACCGCTGTCTACGACTTCCCGCTCACCCGGGTCGGGCCGGTGTGATCACGATCACCGGGTGACTTCGGCTCCGTCCTCGATGTCGAACGATTCCTTCACATCGGTCGCAGCGGCCTGGTCGGAGCAAGATGGGATGCGTGTCGCATTGGCTGATGAAGTCGGAACCGGAGGAACTGTCGATCGACGACCTGGCGCGCGCCAAACGCAAGCGATTCCGGTGGGATGGTGTGCGCAACTACCGGGCGCGGAACTGGATGGCGCAGATGCAGCCGGGAGAGCAGTTCTTCTTCGCCCACAGCAGTTGCAAGGTGCCCGGCATCGCCGGTATCGCCGAGATCGTCGGCGATGCGTACCCGGATCCCACGCAGTTCGACGTCGACAGCCACTACCACGACGCTGACTCGCCGCCGGCCAAGCCTCGATGGGTGGCGCGCGACGTGCGCTTCGTCGAACGCTTTCCGGCCGTGCTGCCGCTCGTCGCGTTGCGGCAGCATGCGGAGCGTCTCGGGCCGTTCCATCTGTTGCAGAAGGCCAACCGGCTCAGCGTGATGCCGGTGAGTGATGTGCAGTGGGACTACATCGTCGACCTTGGTCGTCGCCAACCGAAGGGAGATGCTCGATCGTGACCACGGAACTGGTGTACCTCCGCGACGCCTACCTCACCGAGTTCGACGCCGTGGTGGTCGACGTTCGCGACGGGGCGGTCGCGCTCGACCGCACGGCCTTCTATCCAACTGGCGGCGGTCAACCGCACGACACGGGGAGGCTCGCCGGCCTGGTCGTCGTCGACGTGCGCAAGGACGGCGACCACGTGTGGCACTCGATTGGCGACGGCCCCCTTCCTTCGATCGGCGACACGGTTCGCGGCATCGTCGATTGGCCGCGACGGCATCGGTTGATGCGAACGCACAGCGCCCTGCACGTGTTGTGCGGCGTGATCTGGAACGAGTGGCGGGTGCCCGTTACTGGCGGCAACATGGAACCGTTGAGTGCACGGATGGACTTCGAGTTCGATCCGCTACCTGAAGGGTTCGGCCCCAGAGTCGAGCAACTGGTCAACGACGAACTGGCCGCCGACCGACCGATCGAGGTGTCGTTCCTGCCTCGCTCGACGGCCGTGATGGACGAGGATCTGATCCGCACCAAGGTGTCGATGATCCCCGAGTCCGTACACGAGATCCGAGTCGTCGACATCGTCGGGCTCGACAAGCAAGCCGACGGCGGCACCCACGTACGTACGACCGGGGAGGTGGGTCGTATCCGTGTGACCAAGACCGAGAGCAAGGGCAAGGGCAACAAACGAATCCGGCTGGAGATCATCGACTCCTGACGACCACCGCCCGCATCGCCTTCGCCCGGAACTTTGTCGCTCCCAGGTCGCTGAGCGACCTCCCAGCGACAAAGTTCCATCTCACCGTGTTGCGGTACTGAGCCGATCCTGACGTCGGCCGTCGGCCGGCGGTTCTTGCCCTACTTCTTTCCGATCGGGGTCGGGACCACCGTGGCGCGGATCTCCATCTGGCGGTGGGGCTCCAGCCAGGGGCTCTTGGCGCCACCGTCCGGTTCGCCCCAGAGCACCGAGACGCGTGTCCCCGGCGTGGCGTATTCGGGCTCGACGACTGCGAGCGAGAGCATCGCCCGCTCGTTCCAGATGAAGCCGGTGTAGGTCGAGGCCCCGACCGTTCGACCCTGGTCGTTGTGGACCGCGTCGTACTGCCAGGTCGCGTACGTTGCCCGCGGGAACTCGATGTAGAGCCCCGGGGTTTCCTCGGGTCGCATGTACGACTCGACAACCCGAGCCACGTCCTCGGCGTCCCACACGAGGGTCACCTTCCGGCGATGGTCGTCTTTGGCTGTCCGCTCGAGCGCTTCTCGCCCGACGAAATCGTGGTCGAACTTGACCACGTTGCCGTACCCGAGCTCCCACGGTGTGAAGTAGTAGTCCTGGATCTCGGGTGCGTTGTAGCTGCCGCCGAGAGCCCAGGTCACCTCTTCACTGGTCGATGGCAGCCACTCACGGAAGGGGCGGAGCTCGTCGTGGGTGAAGATCGCGGGCACCGGCCGCGGGATCCAGCCCAGCTCCAGCGCATTCGTGAAGTAGGCGAGCGACCCGACACGGCGCAGTTCGAATGCGGCTCCGGCCTTCAGGATCGCCTCCTTGACTGCCGGACCCTCATCCCACGGCCCGAAGAACTCGCACCCAGGATTGCCGGCCATCGTGTGCCGCTGGGCCCAGACATGATGGCCGGCGATGGTGACCGGGAAGATCTCCGACCACGGCGCCTCGCGCAGCGGAGCACCGGTGAGCTGCTCGATGAGGGCCGGCGCGTGAGGCCCTTCCACTTGATACCGATACACGGTGCGCCGGCCGGCGGGATTGTTGGAGAAGATCTCGTCGGCCTCGACCGACACATCCCAACCGCCGGTCTCGGCGCAGAATCGCAACCAGTTGTGGCCGGCCGCCCGACCCACCAGCACCAACTCCTCGGGAGCGACGCTGTAGAGGACCCCGTCGCCCATGAGGTAGCCGTCGGGGCTGCAGACGACGGTGTGGCGGGAGCGACCGACACCGAAGGTCTCGAAGCTGTTCACGGCGATGCTGGACACGAGCCGCTGGGCGTCGGGCCCGCGCAGGTAGGTCGTCGTCATGTGGAACGACTGGTCGTAGAAGGCGATCCCCTCGCGCCATGCCCGTTGCTCGTCGCGCCAGGTCGTGAACTCCGGAGCGACGAACTCGGGAGGCTGGCGCAGCACGGCGTCCTTGACGACCGATCCCTTGCGGTTGCTGTACAAGTAGTCGACGAAGTTGGGAACGGAGTCCAGGACATCCTGCAGCGTTCGGTTCGGCGTTTCGGCGGTCACGTCGTCTCCTTCAGGTTTCGCTCCCTGCTCGGGCGGCGATTGCACGATAGGAGATCACCTGATTGCGCCGCGGTGTCGACGTTCGCCCAGGCCGAACATCGGGCCCCGAGGTCTGGCGCTTTCCCGCGCCCGGGACGTGTGCCCGGCACTGCGGTGATGCCGGAGCGAACGTACACTTCGGCCATGCCGTCTCCGAAACGTGACGATCTCGACGACTACTACGCCAAGCTCCCCGCTGTCGCGACTCCACACGTGACAACACTGCGCTCGTTGTGTCGGGCGGGACTACCGAAGGCCGACGAAGCCCTCCACTGGAACAATCCTGCGTTCGTGCAGAACGGAACCCGCCTCCTGATGCTGCAGTCGTACAAGCAGCATTGCTCACTGCGGTTCCCCACCCGCCAGTTCGCCGAACAGCGCGAAGCGGTCGAGTCCGCCGGCTACGAGGCAGGCGAGGGTTTCATCAAGCTTCCCTACGACCTCGAACTCCCAGTCGCACTCCTGCAGCGTCTCATCAAGGCACGTCTGGTCGAGTTCGAAGCCACCGGCGCGGGCTGGTAGCTCGACAAGCTCGACGCGTTGAATCGGGCAAGACTGACAGCGATGGCCAAGATGAACGTGAATCGGGCACGCGGTGGAGACGACGACTTCGGGGCAGTCGGTGACGAGCCGACGATACCGGCGAAGTACGCCGGGACCTGCGCCACGTGCCGACAACGGTTCGCCGCCGGGGACCCGATCGCGTCAGTCCTCGTGGACAAGAAGATGACGTACCACCACAGGGCCTGCCGGTACGCGGCTACTGCACTCCTCGCACGAGATGTCGCGGACGGAGGCGTTGAGGCCGATGCCGCCTCGCCCAACTCGCCGGTCGGAGCAACATGCCGCGCGACAACGAGCAAGGGCAAGCCGTGCAGCAACGCTCCGCAGAAGGGCGAGCAGTTCTGCGGACCGCATCTGACCCAGTTCGTCGGGCGGTCCTCAACCGAGAGGCGATCAATCACCCACGCTGACCCCGACGCCGAACCGTTTTAGCCGCGGCGAGCGGTGCCGGGTCCCGTGGAAAGCGGACCAAAGCCCCTTATGACGCGTCGCCGCGGCGTCCACAATGGCAAATACCACCCCCATGAAGAGCCTGACAAACCCTTCGTACCCCATATGAAAGGGTCGTCATGTTCAAGAAACCACTAGGACTACTTGGGATCTTCTTGGTCCTTGTCGGAGTCGGCTATTTCGTCGGCGCTGGCGTCGCCTATAGCAAGGTGCAGGGTGGCTACGACTCACTCGGGGCCTTCAGCAAGGCCCAGAATGTCACGCTCAAGTACAACGACCAGGGCCAACTCACCGACGGCGGAAAAGTCGAAGGCGCCCAAGAGATCATGAAGCGGCTCACGGATGAATGGAAGTTCCCGGTCGTCGCGTCCGATCTCGATCCGAAGAACCCGCTGATCAACACGGCCACTGAGTACATGTACCAGATGGCGACGATCTCGACTCACACCCTTGATGGCACCCAGCACGTCGTGCTGAAAGAATCCGATCTGACCACGGATGGCAAGGTCGCCACCACGTTCGACTGCAACGGCGAACAGGTCGCAGTTCCCACTCCCTTCCCCGCCGACGGCGTGACCTGCGACTTCAAGGTCAACGGTCGCTACTGGACCGGATTCGACCGCACCGTGCCGGTCGAGGCCAAGGCCCGTGACCAGGCGTGGAGCGGAACCGCTCACGCACTCGTCGCCGAACTCGGTGTCGGTGCGGCAACGCACAGCACCCTGCAACTGGCCCTCGGAGTCGCAGCACTGCTCGCCGGCCTCGGCGTGGTCTGCACCGTGATGGGCGCAGCCTTCATCTGGGATACCCGCAAGAAGGGCAAGCTCAATGTTCCGGACACCATCCCGGACTCATTCGTGAAGGACACACCCGGAATGACGGCCCAAACCGTCTGACCGAGACAGATCGAGTCTGATTGCGATCGAACTCGACAAATCGAATGGGCCCTCCCTCCGGGGGCCCATTCGGCGTTTTGGGGGCGGACACGGTCTAGTACGGTCGCATCGATGACACATGCTTGATGTCTCGGCGCACCGACCGGCGTTCGTGGTGTCCGAGCCCGCTGAGCCGGCGTACGTGCGATCACCGGTCACCGCGATCCGACTGCTCGGGGCCTTGGTGGTCCTCGGGTTCATGTATGTGGCGTTGAACGGCACCGACGGCGCCCAATTTGCGACCGACTTCGGCGACCTGCTCGGTTCGATCCCACATTGGCTCGTGTCGGGCATCGTCAGTGTCTGCCAGATCGCCTTTCTCGTGGCCACGATCCTCGGCTTCATCAGCCAGATCGTGCTTCGCCGATTCGCCCGCGTCGGTCGCATGCTCGTCGCTGCTGTCGTCTGCATCGCCGGTCTGGTCGCGATGTCGAAGCTCGTCGGCACCTCGGCGCTGCCACTCGTTCCGAGACGGAACCCTGGCGCGGGTACCGGCTTCGAGGCGACCGGCCTGAGCGGGTACGGCATCGGGGCTGCGTTCCCGACCACGTTGGACATGGGCCTCATCCCCGCCTGGATGTTCATCGATCGCGGTCTGTGGCCTGACCGCTGGCGACGGATCGGCCGCTTCGTCCTGGTCCTGGGGATCGCCGCGCGGCTCGGCGTCGGCTTGGCGGACCCGACGACGATCATCACCGCCATCGCGATGGCCGCGGCGGCGTCGTCGCTGGTGCAACTGATCCTCGGCGCCCCGAACACCAGTCCACGAGCCGCAGCGGTGGGCGAGATTCTCGAGCGTCTCGGATACAGGCTGTCCTCGGTGGAACGATTCGGTGGATTTCGTGGCTTCGCCGGCTTCCGGGTGTACGTCGAGGATGGTCAACAATTGATCGTCAAGGTGATCAGTCGCGACCTGTGGACGGCGTTGCTCCCGGTGCAGATGTACCGGGCGGCACGATTCCGCGACGTGGGTCAGGACCGGCTGTTCCGGTCGCTTCGTTCGGCTGCCGAGCACGAGGCGCTGTGCGCGTTGAAGGCCCACTCCGACGGAGTGCCCACCGCCCGTCTTGCGGTGGTCGCCGAGTTCCCGCCGAACGCGATGATGATGGCGTTCGACGCGCAGTCCCGCGTGTCGTTGAGCGAGCTCGATCCGTCGCGCCGCACCCCCGAGCTGTTGCAGTCGGTCTGGGCGATCGTGGATGCTTTGCAACGAAGTCACACGGTGCATCGACGCCTCAACGACGAGGCCCTGTGGGTGAACGATGAAGGCGACGTCGTGCTGGTCGGATTCGCCTCGGCCTCGTTAGGAGTCGTCGGCTCGGCGCTGTCGACCGACGTCGCCGAGGTCCTCGCAGCAACCGCGGCGCCGCTCGGCGTCGAGCGCGCCGTGGAATCCGCGGTTGCAGGCGTCGGCGCCGCCGCAGTCGCGGCAGCGCTGCCGCGACTGCAACCATTGGCGCTGACTCCACGGACGCGGGCCGCCATCAAGGCCGCCGGCTGTCTCGACGACCTCCGCGACGAGGTCCAACGGGTGACTGGCGCCGACGACCTTCCCATCGCCGAGCTCCAACGGATCAAGACGGGCACGGTGGTGACCATTGCAGTGGCTGCCCTGGCGTTGTGGTCGCTGGTGCCGCAGTTCCTCGGCGTCGGCTCGCTGTGGGGCGAATTGCAGCGAGCCAACCTGTGGTGGGTGGCCGCGGCGCTGGCGCTGTCGGCGCTCACCTACGTGGGCGCTGCGATGGCGCTCGACGGGTCGCTGTCGGAGCGATTGCCGCTCGGCCCGAACATCGGTGTGCAGGTGGCCACCTCGTTCGTCGGGGTCGCCGCGCCAGGCGGCGGATTGGCGCTGACGGCGCGTTTTCTCCAAAAGCGAGGCGTCGACACCGCGACAGCAGTCGGCGCGGTAGGGGTCGACACGATCGCCGGTGTGATCGTGCACTTCACGCTCACCGGACTGTTCATCGCCCTCGCCGGTTCGTCAGGGTTGCGGACGTTCGACCTGCCATCGTGGGGAACCATCGGCCTCATCGCCGCGGGGGTCGCCGTGGTCGCGGCAGTCGGCGTGGCTGTGCCATGGAGCCGTGCGCTGTTGACGACCCGGGTGCTGCCGGCCACGAAGCGCTCGCTGGCCAACGTCGGCGAGATCGCCCGGCAGCCCGGCAAGATGATCGAGCTGTTCGGCGGCTGCGTGGTCATCACCATGGGCTACATCCTCGCCCTGGCCGTCTCGGTCTCGGCGTTCGGGCCCGGCCCGGCGTTCACCTCGGTCGCGCTCGTCTACCTGGTTGGCTCGATGGTGTCGTCCGTCGCCCCCACGCCGGGCGGGATCGGTGCCGTCGAGGCAACCCTGATCGCCGGCCTCACGTCGGC
>JAYVOI010000217.1:0-9825 GCA_043758005.1 Ilumatobacteraceae bacterium | reverse complement strand
CCCTCCGCATCCACCCAGACATCCACCCAGACATCGACAGCGACCGCAACGTCCACGCCCGCTGCATCGGCGAACCCCGCCGCGCTGTCGTCGCCCCTCGTCGCGGATTGCTCGTCGACCACCACCACGGCGACAACGGTCCCGGTAACAACGACCACGTTGCTTGATACCAGGCCGGCGACCACCACGACTGCGGCCGCGCCGACCGAGCCACCGACAACGCTCGGGGCCCCGGCGCCAGACCCATGCGCAGCCACCACGACGACACCGACCGCTTCGATCGACCCCGCCACGGCTGTTCCCGCCGGCGCTCCCGTCGTTGCCCTCGATGGAGCCCTGCCCGCGTGGCGGTCACTGTCGACATCGTCGACCGATGGCGCCGACGTCGCCCAGTTGGAAGCGGCGCTCGTTGCGTTGGGGTACGACCCGGCGCTGAAGGTCACCGTCGACAACCACTTCGACTCGGCAACCCGCACGACGGTCAAGGCCTGGCAACAAGGGCTCGGCGTCGAGGTCACGGGAACGGTGAAGCTCGGGTCCGTCGTGTTCCTCCCGACCTCGACGACGGTCAGCACCGTTGCCAGGGCCGTGGGCGACACCGTGGGCGACACCGTGGGCGACGGTGACACGGTGCTGACCCTGTCGACGCCAACACAACAGGTACTGGTCGACGTGCCCGCAGGTGACGAGTCGCAGGTGATACCCGGCGCCTGACCGTCGGGATCGGCACCGTTCAGGGCACGGTCTCGCGACTGCGCTCGGCCGATCGCAACGGAACCGTGGTGGTCGAAGCAGTCATCACGCCGGCCACCGCAATCCAGAACGCGACCACTGGTACCTCGGTCAAGGTGACCCTCACGCTGCAGGACGACGCCGGCGTGTTGATCGCTCCGGCCGAGGCTCTGGTCTCGCGCCTCGACGGCACCTACGCTGTGCAGGCCCAGACCGCAGACGGCACGACGAAGTGGTTGACGGTCGAACTGCTCGGTGTCAGCGGCGGCAGCGTGGCAATTCGTGGACCCGAGGTTTCCGAGGGAACCGTTCTCCTTCTGCCGGCGTAGTCATTTTCTGCGGCGTAGTCATTTTCTGCCGGCGCACCCGATCGCCCACATCCAACCCGACATACCGACATCTCGACTCCGAGGAGCACTCATGAACACCAGAACAACACGAGACACCGCTACACCCCCGAAGCCCAAGCGCCACATGGCCCCCTGGAAGAAGCGGGTGCTCGCCGCCGGCGTCGCCTTGGCCGCGCTCGGCGCGGCCGGCGTGTGGTGGTTCCTCCGCGACGATGCCCCGGCCGCGGTCAGCCTCGACGCGGCAGTCGGCGCCGTCAGCACACCGGGAAGCGCACCATCTGCCGCCGGCGTTGCCGGCAACTGGGCCGTCAACACCTCGGTCGGCGAGTTCAACTTCGAGAACTCCACCGGGACGTTCGTCGGGTTCCGCGTCCACGAGCAGCTGAGCGGGATCGGATCGACCACCGCTGTCGGGCGCACCCCAACGGTGACCGGCACGATCACCATCGACGGTACGAAGTTGACTGCCGCGGACATCACCGCCGACATGACCGCGCTGACCACCAACAACTCGCGTCGCGACGGACCGGCACGGCGGGCATTGGGAACCGACCAGTTCCCGACGGCCACGTTCGTCTTGACCTCGCCGGTCGACCTCGGCGAGGCAGCAACCACCGACGCCAAGACCACGGTGACGGCGACCGGCGACCTGACCGTGCACGGTGTCACGAAGAGCGTGCAGATCCCGCTCGAGGCCCAACTCACCGGCGACACGATCGTCGTCGTCGGATCGCTCGATGTGGCGTTCAGCGACTTCGGGGTCTCCGCGCCGACCGCACCGATCGTGCTGTCGGTCGACGATCACGGCCAGATGGAACTGCAGCTCTTCTTCCAGCGGGCCTGATCGAGCGCCTTCGGGCGAAGTGTGCGGGTTCGATGCACACAGGTCGAATCGAACGCACGCACTTCCCCGATCGAGCGCTTCCCGGCTACAGGTCGTACAGGTCGTAGCGGTACACGTTGGTATCGCGGGGTGAGAACCCGATGCGCTGGTAGAGGCGGTTGGCCACTGCCCTCGATGGCCTGCTGGTCAGGCTGACGGCCTTGGCGCCCCGGGACCGGGCCGCGTCGAGCGCGGCAGTGCTCAGTGCCTCGCCCACACCGTGGCCTCGCGCCGCTTCGTCGACGACCACGTCTTCGATCCAGGCCTTCAAACCGGTTGCGATCCGATACAGCACGAGGGTCAGGCTGCCGACGATCACACCATCCACGCGAGCGATGAACATGGTGGTGTCGCCGGCAAGGATCGTGGCCAATTCCGCTGCATCGGGCGGAGCAGACGACGAGAGTTGCGGGAGGAGTCGGGCCAGCGCCTCGACCACCTCGGCAGTGGGTTCTTCGACGATCTCGATGGTCGCGGTCACAGTTCGCCAACTGTAGACAACGGACGGAGGCTCGTCCCATGGACCACTGCGCGCGACTCGACGAGTTCTTGTCGGAAGATGGTTTGGAAGGGCTTCACGCGCAACTCGCCAAGCTCGGTCCCGACAACCCGCCCGTCGCCGACGACGTCATCCGCGAAGCCCCCAACACGCCGGGCCAATGGGTCGAATGGGTCGACCGATACCTTCCGGGCCCCGACAGGGCCCAAGTGCTTGCCGTTGGTCGTGACGTGACGGCGCGCTACATCGCCGAGGCGAAGTTGGCCCATGATCGATCGGGCGTTCCGCGGTGATCACTTGCCGGAGCGGTCCGACTTCCACTTCCGCCATGCCAACGGCTCGACCGTGATCGGCGAGATGCAGACCAGAACGTTCGACGGCGGGCTGCAGGGTGTGGGACGCGATGTCACCGAACTGCGCAACCTGGAGCAACGCCTCGTCGCCCTGGCGCTGCGCGACCCGCTGACGGGTCTCGCCAACCGGCGCCTGCTCAAAGAACTGCTCGACGCCGACCTGGCGCGCACGCATCGTGCCGGTGCGCCGCTGGCCGTTGCCTAACTCGATCTCGACGACTTCAAGAGCGTCAACGACACCTACGGCCACGACGCGGGCGACATCGTGCTGTGCGAGACCGCCCGCCGATTGCTCGCCATCGTTCGTGGAGCCGACGTCGTGGCCCGCCTCGGGGGTGACGAGTTCGTGATCGCCTACGAGCCAAACGACCCCAGCGCCGACCGCCTCTGCAACGCGTCGACGATGCCCTGTCGCTGCCGATCGAGATCACACGACGTTGGCGTTGTCGTGCCGAGCGAGCGTCGGGGTGGCCGACACCCGCACGTCCGGGCGGGACGCGGCGACCCTGATCGCCGCCGCCGACGCGGCGATGTACAGAGTCAAGCGCTTGCGGCATCGCGGCATCCGGCGCGTGATGCCCGACTCGTTGGCGCGATAGCCACCCGGTAGGGCACAGAGTCGTACCTCGGTAGTCTTGTCAGCAATGGACCACGTTCGCTGGATGGCCCAACCGACTCTGCAACGACCGACGATCATCGCCGCGTTCACCGGGTGGAACGACGCGGGTGATGCAGCCAGCAACAGCGTGCGACACCTGATCGAAGCCTGGAACGCGCAGCCCCTCGCCGAAATCGACCCGGAAGAGTTCACCGACTTCGCGACCGTTCGCCCCCACGTGCGGCTGAGCGGCGGGATGACCCGTTCGATCGTCTGGCCGACGGTCGGCTTGTGGAGTGCGTCGACTCCCGGAGGCGACGTCATCTTGGTGCTCGGGCCCGAGCCAGCCCTTCGTTGGCGGTTGTTCGGCGAGCAGATCGTCGGTGTCGCTCAACGGTTCGGGGCGTCGATGCTGCTGACCCTCGGCGCGTTGCTGGCCGATGTGCCGCACTCGCGCCCGGTGCAGTTGATGGGGACGGCTACCGACCAGACGATGATCGATCGCTTCGATCTGCAGCGGTCGCGCTACGAAGGCCCCACCGGCATCGTCGGCGTGTTGCACGACGCGTTTGCCCACACCGATCTGCCGTCGGCTTCCTTGTGGGCTGCGGTCCCTGCGTACGCCTCGCAGGTGCCCTCTCCGAAAGCCGCCCTCGCGCTCGTCGAGCGGGCCTGCGAGATGTTGGGATGCCCTGCGTCGACCGCCCGCCTCGTCGCCGACGCGGGCGAGTACGACGCCAGGGTCTCGGCGTTCGTCGGTGACGACGACGACCTGATCGGCTACGTCTCGCGACTCGAGTCACTGGCCGACAGTGGTGAGCTCGATGATGACGACGACGAGGACGACGAGGTCGGAGGCAATGAGCCGATCGACGACACCCGTCTCAACAGCGACGAACTGATGGCCGAGGTCGAACGCTTCCTGCGCGACCAGGGCGACAGCGCCTCGTAGGGCGCGCCACGGTCAGGTCGGTTGGCCTCTCCACATTGGCGAGCGTGGTGCCTCGAACGCCGTGGTGACCGAGTGCCCGTCGATGGCCGCGAATGCCATCGGCCCCCACCAGTTCGCGCCGGCCACCGGCCACGGCAGTTCGTCGCGCTTGAACCATCCGACGCCCGATGTCTCCAGGGGATGGGCGACGAGATCGCCGCCGACGGCAGTGCAGTGGAACAGCAGCAGGTACATCGCGAACCGGGTGAAGCCCATGCGCTGGCCGTCGATGACTGCCAGCACCTGCACCGGCTCGCAATGGATGCCGGTTTCCTCGTGCACTTCTTTGACGACGACCTCTGATGGCGAATACCCGACGTCGGCCCACCCGGTCGGGTACAGCCAGATGCCGCTGTCCGCGCGCTGCACGAGCAGGATCTCTCCTGCCTCGTTTCCGACGACCGCGCCGACGGCGACCTTCGGCGTGACATACCCGGGCACGCCCTCCCCGATCGACTCCATCCATTCCTGCACGAAGTGGTCGCGCTCGCGGCGGACCTCCAAGGCTTCGTCGGCAGCGCCTTTGATGTCGGCAGCGACGTGCAAGATCTCCTCGAACCGCTCGCGTTCGTAGAGGCTCTCGGTGAAGCCGAGACCGGTGCGAGCGATGGCGGCCAGCGACTCGCTCCAGCGCACCAGGTCTCGTGTGAAATCGTTGGGCGCTGCATCGCTCACGATGGCGACCCTACGGCATGCAGCAAGGCACGTTCGATCTCGGCGCGATGGTATGGATCGGTGACGGTGACGCCGCTCGAGGTACGGACGTAGAAGCTGTCGACGACGCTCGGGCCGATGGTCTGGACCGTCGCGTGGCGGATGTCGAGCCCCATCTCGGCGAGGGCAGTAGCGACCCGGTGCAGCAGACCGATCGAGTCGGGTGCGCGCACTTCGATGACCGTGGCGTTGCTGCTGGCCGCATCGACGAAGGTCACTGATGGGGACACCACCGATGCTGCTGCAGGCCGCCGGCGGCGGCGATAGGTGCGAGCGCGTTCTGCGAGACGCGCCGACAGCGCCAACTCGCCTGACAACGACCGACGGACGTCGGCGATGACGTCTGCCCAGTCGGCGCGCTGCGATGGCTCGGCGATCCGGAACAGCGACGCCGCCATGCCCTGCTCGTCACTGTGCGCACGCGCTCCGACCACGTCGATGCCGTGCAATGCCAGCACCCCGGCGAGGCGCCCGAACGTGCCCGGGCGGTCGATGTTGACCACGATGATCCGGGGTCCATCGACGGTGACGGCGATCTCGCCGGCGCCCATCATGGCCAGGATGTCGGCGGTCGGGAACGGTGAACTGCGCTCGGCCCCGCCACCGACGCCGTCGGCAACGCCGAGGCGTAGCTTCACCCGCTCGACCAGCTCCTCCACCAGTTCGGCCTTCCACGGGCTCCATGCCGACGAGCCGGTCGCCAGAGAATCGGCCTCGGTCAGCGCGTGCAGGAGATCGAGAAACCCCACGCTGCCCACCGCCTCGGCGACCATGTCGATGGTCACCGGATCGTCGAGGTCCCGGCGCGTGGCGACGTCAGGGAGCAACAGATGGTGACGCACCAACCCGACCAGATGGCCGGTGTCGCGTTCGTCATACCCCATGCGTGGAGCGATGACTGCGACCAACTCCTCGCCCCGCTCCGTGTGGTCACCGGGATAGCCCTTGCCGATGTCGTGCAGCAACGCGCCGATCACGAGCAAGTCGGGACGGGCAACTCGATCGGCCAGCAGCGCCGCCTGGGTCGCTGCTTCCCACAGGTGCCGGTCGACGGTGAAGCGGTGATATGCGTTTCGTTGCGGGCGCGAACGCACCGGCTCCCACTCCGGCAGCATCCGGCTGAACAGTTCGGCCTGATCGAGCGATTCGAGCACCGGGAGCGCCCGCGGGCCCTCGAGCAGGAGGGCAACCAACTCGTCAGCGGCGCCCGTCGGCCACGGTTTCGGCCACTCCGGTGTGCGTTCCTGGAGGGTCTCGAGGGCGCGGGTCGCGATCGGCGACTCGCTGCGCGCCGCCCCGACCGCGACCTGCAGCATCAGCGTGGGATCGCGTTCGGGCCACACATCGACGCCCAACTCGACCTCGCCATTGCGGAGGGTGACACCCGAGGCCAGCGGTCGCGGCTTCATCGGCTCCTTCGCAGCGCGGGCGACCGCGTGCCAGGCCCGGTCGAACTGCCACGACAGCGTGCGCGCCGAAGACGACACCGCCGCCATCAGTTCGTCGGCCGTGCCAAAGGCTCCGGCTGCTGCGATTGCATCCTGGTCCTCCAGCCGCATCACCTCGCCGGCGACCGGCGCAACGCGATGCAGCGCGACCCGAGCCCGCAGCAACGTGTCGTAGGCCGCGGCAAGAGCCGCAGGCGTCTCGGTGGCGATTCCACGGCCGGCGGCGTCGATCCAACGCAGCTCGTGCATGTCGCGCAGTCCGCCGCGACCTTCTTTGATGTTCGGCTCGAGCAGAAAGGCCACCTCGCCGTCGTTGCGATGGCGATCGAGTCCGCGATCTCGAAGCAGCCGCAACCATGCACCGGCATCGGCCTTCCAGGCCCTGCTGGCGGCATCGAGCACCTCGGCCGCCAGCTCTCGGTCTCCGGCGAGCCAGCGCCCGGCCAGCAGGGCCGTGGCCGTGTCGAGCTGATCGGAGCCGACCGACAACTTCTGGTTGGCCGCACGCACCGCATGACCGAGATGGATGCCCGTGTCCCAGATCGGGTACCACAGGTCGGCCAGACCCGATTCGATCTTCTTGGCACTCCCGTGGTGCATGACCATCACGTCGATGTCGCTGCGCGGCGCCATCTCGCGCTGGCCGGTGCCTCCGACCGCCAGCAGGCACACGCCCGACGTCTCGCCGAAGACGTTGCCGTAGAGATCGATCAGCCACCGGTCGATCTCGGCCGTCCACGACTCGCACCACGCCCGCCCATGCAGGGTGGTGTCGGCGAGCAAACGATCGCGTGCGGCGAGTATCACTGGAGCATTGTGCCGTGTGCAGTCGGCCACGGGCGAGAACGCCGGTCGCTCGACCCCTCTACAATCCGACCATGCCTCGCTCGCCACGCCTCCCATATGTGGCGTTGGCGACCGTCGGGCTGTTGCTTGCGGTGGTCGGGTGCAGCTCCGATCCGGCGAGCGCGCCGTCGACCGTCGCCCTGCCCACGACGACACCGGCAGCGCGTGTCGACGACGGCGTGCTGACCATCGGCGTGCTGACACCGCAGGGCAGCGCCAACGCCGACATCGGCCAAGCGATCCGCGCTGCAGTCACCCTCGCCGTCGACACGATCAACAAGGCCGGCGGCTACCACGGCCGCAACGTCGTCCTGCGTCCCGCCGACGAGGGAGTCGTCCCAGGCGAGATCGACCCGGCGATCGCCAAGCTGCTGAGCGAGCAGGTCGATGCGATCGTCGGTCCCGCTTCGTCGACGAATGCCCTCACCGGACTGCGCGAGATCGTCGATTCCGGTGTCATGGCGTGCTCGCCCACGGCTTCTGCCCGGCTGCTCGACGACTACCCGGACAAGAACCTGTTCTTCCGGACCATCCCATCCGACTCGATGCAGGCCTTGGCGATTGCCGAGGCCGTCGACCGCACCGGCGCCAGCCGGGCCACGATCACGTACATCGACGACGACTACGGCCAGGGCTTCGCCGATTCCGTCAAGGCCGCACTGGCGTTGAAAGGGATCGAGCAGCAGGCGGTCATCCCATATTCCGCCGACAACGTGTCGATCAAGGCTGCCGCCGGGAAGGTCGTCGCGGCCGCCACCGGGGTGATCGTGGTGATCGGTGATACCACGTCGGGGCCGGTGATGTTGGGCGAGGTCGACACGCAGGAGCGCAACGTCTTGCCCCAGTACATCGTCAACGACGCGATGCGACGCCCCACGGCTTCCGCCGAGCCGATGGGCGCCTCGCTGGCGTCGCGGGTCAGGGGCATCTCGCCCGTCGCCTACAGCAGCGACGCACATTTCCTCGCCCAACTGGGGGCGACGCCTGCAGACCCCAGCCCATACGCAGCGAACGCGTTCGACTGCGTCAACCTCATCGCTCTCGCGGCACTCGCCGGCAACTCGACACAGCCCGACGTGATCGCCCGCGAGATCCCGTCGGTCAGCGACAGCGGTTCACCATGCATGACGTTCGTCGACTGCCGTGACGACATCGCCGCCGGCAGCAACATCAACTACGACGGTCCGGGGGGAGCTCTGACAATCGGCACCGACGGCGATCTGGCTGCCGCGGTGTTCGACCTCTTCGGCTTCGACGACACGGGACGCGACGTCAACGTCGGCACGGTGCGCTGCACCCTCAGAGACTGCTCATGACCTCTTCCACCGGTGTGACCATTCCGGTGTAGAACGGGCCGAAGTCGGCGTACACGGCCGATGCCTCGTCGAAGCGCATGGTGTAGACGACTTCTTTGAGATCGTCGGGATGCACACCGAACAAGGTGACACCCCATTCGTAGTCGTCGAGCCCCGCCGAGCCCGTGATGTACTGGGCGATGCGACCGGCGTACTTGCGACCGCTGGCGCCGTGCTCGTGCATCAACTCACTGCGACGATCGAACGGGAGCGTGAACCAGTTGGCGTCGGGGTCGCGCTTCTTGCTCATCGGGTAGAAGCACCACGCCGGCATCGCATGGTCGACGTGACTCGGCGGGATCGTGGGGTACAGGCGCGGCTGCTTCATCGCATCGGGCATCTGCGCGGCGTACTCGCTGACCTCGCTGAGGCTGACGTACGAATCGACGACCTCCAGCCCGGCGTGCTGCACCGCAGTCTGCAGCGCGCGGAGTTCGCGGAGGTTCTCGTGGACGGCCATCACGGCCACATCACACTTGTGACCCAGCGTCGCGATCGTGACCACCTGGCACCCGGCGGCCTCGGCCGCCTTCACCGCGGCAACCGCGGCTTCGGAATCGAACATGGGCGTCGGCTTGCAGAACAGGTGCAGCACACCAACGCCGGTCGACGGCGAGACAGGTTCGCTCTTCATGCCCTCAGGCTAGGGCTGGATTCGCTCCGGCGCATAGACGTTGAGGCGTTGACCGCGAACGAAACCGGCCAGGGTCAGCCCCGCGCGCCTGGCGGTTTGCACGGCCAACGCGGTCGGCCCGCTGACGGCGACCAGCGTGCCGAACCCGGCCGCCCACGCCTTCTGGACCAGCTCGAAACTTGCCCGACCGCTGACGAACAGCCCGAGGCCCGTGGCCGGGAGGCGGCCGTCGAGCAGCATGCGCCCGACCACCTTGTCGACCGCGTTGTGACGCCCCACGTCTTCCCGGGTGATCAGCACCTCGCCGCTCGGCGTGAACGAGGCCGCGGCGTGCACCGCGCCCGTGGTCGAGAACAGTCCCTGCCCGGCGAGCGCGGCCGTTGGCATGGCGGCCAGCACGTCGAGGGAGATGGCCGGCGTTG
>JAYVOI010000216.1:0-4238 GCA_043758005.1 Ilumatobacteraceae bacterium | reverse complement strand
CGCTGGCGCGACGGGCGAAGGTCAGCAGCAACCCGCCGACCACGATCACCATCACGACCCGCACGAGCAGGACCGAGGCGGTGTGCGACCCGACCACCTTGCCCCAGACCGACGGTTTGAGTGCGTCGGACGGCGAGCCGGCGACAACGTTGGCTCCATACAGGCCGAACGAACCGAGCGAGCCGACCAGCATGAACACCCAGGCCAGCCACAGCAGCATCCGATTCGCCGCGGAGTCGGCGGATTGCATGGCCAACGCGCCTCCGCCCACCAGCACGATCAGGCCGATCAACGCCAGCAATCGGGAGGCGGTGTCGAGACGATCGACGGTCGAGGTGGCCGTTGCGTTGCCGCTGACCTTGTCGATCAAAGCGCCGACATCGACGCCGCTCGACTTCGCGCCCACTTGAAAGCTGAAGGCGCCATCGACGACGTGCCCATCGGCGGAGGGCACGCGCCAGACCACCACGTACACGCCGTCACCGATCGTCGGGACAGAGGCTTGGACGGCCGAGTCGTCGGTGACGCTCTGCGGTGCGCCGGTCGGGATCAGGGTCGCCGTCTGGTCGTACAACTGGATGTTGGAGCGCCCGGCATCGATGGCCTCGTTGAAGTCGAGCTCGACGTTGGGAGGACCGGCTTCCAGCACGGCATCCGCCGACGGGACGCTCGCCTCGAGACCGGCATGCGCAAACGCTTGTCCCGCAGGTGCGAGCACGCCGAGCGCCAGCACCGTGCCGATCACCACTCGTCTCCAGCGCATCAGCCCATGATCCCCGCAGGGCCCAGACCGTCGATCTCGGCCCGGCCGAGCAACCACGCGACGCGACGGCGAGGTGGCACCGCCATTGCCTCCGGCGGCAGATCCGTGAGGCCCATCGGCTTGCGGCTGGCCCACAGCATGCACAGTCGGGCGAGGTCGAGCCGTACGTACTCGTCGTCCCAGTCCGACCACGAGTAGCAAAGACCGAGGTCGGCGTGGTGCACGATCACTTCTCTCCAGCGGATGAAGAGCAACTCGCGCGCAGTCATCTCCCCCGTGATCGTCACTCCGCGGCCGGCCCAGGCCTGTGGTTGCATCGCCGCCCATGTCGCCTCCAGCCGCGATGCACTCTCGACGACATCGACGAGCAGTTCGCCGGCCGATCGCGTGGCGCCGGCCTCGATGTCGGCAGTGCGCTGCACGAGCCCGCCGGGGTACATCTGCTCGACCTCGTTGCGCATTGCCGCTTCCAGCATCCGCGTGTGCCCGTCAGCGTTGCGAGCGATGTGAGTGGCGACGTGACCAACCGTCCACCCCGGAAGCAGCGACGGTTGCGAGACCTGCTCGCTGCGCAGATCACGCAGGTCGGCGATGACCGCGGCGTGGGCTCTGGTGGCTCCGGCAAGGTCGCGGTCGAGGTCGTTCATCGAGTTCTCACCGTATCCCGTGCGCGAACGTGGCAACCTTGCGGACATGCAAATCGCAATGGTCGGTCTCGGGCGCATGGGCGCCAACATGGTCCGCCGGCTGCAACGAGCCGGTCACGAATGCGTCGCCTACGACCTCAGCGAGGCCGCGGTGCAGGCTTCGGAGGCCGACGGGGCGCATGGCGCACGCACGCCGAAGGAAGTGGTCGATGCGCTGAGCGCACCGCGCCATGTGTGGTTGATGGTGCCCGCGGCGTACGTGGGCAGCACGATCGACACGTTCGCGCCGCTGCTGTCGCCGGGCGACACCCTGATCGACGGCGGCAACTCGTGGTACCGCGACGACGTCGATCGTGCCGGACCGCTCCGGGAACAGGGCATCAACTACCTCGACGTCGGAACGAGCGGCGGCGTGTTCGGCTTGGATCGCGGCTACTGCCTGATGATCGGTGGGCCGACCGAGGCGGTCGAGCAGATGGCGCCGATCTTCGACGATCTCGCTCCGGGCGCCGGCGACATCAGCCGCACGCCTGGCTACACGGGCGAACCGGCGGGCGCCGAGAAGGGTTGGCTGCACTGCGGGCCGAACGGCGCAGGCCACTTCGTCAAGATGGTTCACAACGGCATCGAATACGGCTTGATGGCCGCGTATGCGGAAGGCCTGAACATCTTGTCGGAGGCCAACATCGGCGCCAGCGATCGCCCGAAGGACGCCGAAACAGCACCACTGACCCATCCCGAGTACTACCAGTACGACTTCGACCTCGGGGCGATCAGCGAGTTGTGGCGGCGCGGCAGCGTCGTGGCGAGCTGGCTGCTCGACCTGACGTCCGCGGCCTTTGCCGCCGACCCGACGCTGCACGGCTTCGAGGGTCGGGTGAGTGACAGCGGTGAGGGACGATGGACGGTGCATGCCGCGATCGACGAAGGCGTGCCTGCCCCGGTGTTGAGCGCAGCGCTCTACGAGCGGTTCAGCTCCCGCGGTCGGGCCGACACGGGCAACAAGATCCTGTCGGCCCTGCGCGCCCAGTTCGGCGGCCACGTGGAAGGAACGGGCCACTGACGATGAGCGCAGCCACCCAACCAACTGCCGACGCGCTCGTACTGTTCGGTGCCACCGGCGACCTCGCCAAGCGCAAGCTGTTCCCGGCGCTGTACCACCTCGAGCGTCACGGGAGCCTCAAGGTGCCCGTGATCGGCGTTGCCCGCAGCGACTGGACCGACAAGGCGTTCTGCGAGAACGCTCACGACTCGATCATCGCGGCGATACCGGATGCGAAGGCGTCGGTCATCGACGCGTTGATGGCCCGCCTCGACCTGATCCAGGGTGATTACAGCGATCACAAGACCTGGGCCTCGCTGAAGCACACGCTCGACAAGCACAAGAGCGAGGTCGCGGTGTTCTACATGGCGATCCCGCCGACGATGTTTCCCACGGTTGCCCAATCGTTGGCCTCGGTCGGCCTCAACGAGCGCGGCCGCATCGTCGTGGAGAAACCGTTCGGGCGCGACCTGGCCAGCGCCGTCGAACTGAACACCACGCTGCATTCGGTGTTCCCGGAGGAGCGCATCTTCCGCATCGATCACTACCTCGGCAAGGAGAGTGTCGAAGACCTGCTGGTCTTCCGCTTCTCCAACACATTGCTCGAGCCGGTGTGGAACCGCAACTACGTGCGCAGCGTGCAGATCACGATGAGTGAAACCATCGGTGTCGAGGGTCGAGGCAGCTTCTACGACGGCGTGGGCGCCATCCGCGATGTGATGCAGAACCATCTGCTGCAGGTCGCCGCGTTAGCCGCGATGGAGCCACCCGTCGGGCCTGACTCGAGCTATCTGCAAGACGAGAAGGCCAAGGTGTTCGCGGCCATGCGCCCGATCGATCCGACGATGCTCGTCCGCGGCCAGTACGTCGGCTACCGCGACGAGCCAGGGGTTGCCGCCGACTCGACCGTGGAGACCTTTGCCGCTGCTCGGCTGGAGATCGACTCGTGGCGATGGGCCGGCGTGCCATGGTTCGTCCGATGCGGCAAGGGCCTGAAGGGGTCGGCCACGGAGGTCGTCGTCGAGTTTCGTGAGCCGCCGAGCATGTTGTTCGACGAGGCAGGCGGGCCGACGCCCGAACGCAACCTGGTTCGCTTCCGTCTCGGCTCGCACGACGGTGTCACGTTCACCTTGCAAGCCAAGACACCGGGGCCGAACCTCGACAGCCAGAACGTCGACGTCGCCGTCGACTTCGCCGCGGCGCTCGGCGAGCGCCGCGAGGCGTACGAACGATTGCTCGACGATGCGATGGCCGGGTTGCCGCGCCGCTTCGCCCGCGAAGACGTGGTCGAGCAGACGTGGCGTGTCGTGCAACCGGCCCTCGACACGCCGGGATCGGTGCATCCGTACTTCCGAGGCGAATGGGGCCCCGCGCAGGCCGATCGGATCCTCGACGGCGACACATGGTTCGTGCCGTCCTGACTGCTCGGCCGCTCACTCAGCCAGTTCGTTGGGTGCGATATCACGGCTGATTTGGCAGGTTTCGCGCCCGATCAGTCTCGCTGCGCGGTTCGACGGGGGATGACGACCACGGTGCCGTCGGACTCTTGGTGCACGGTGACCGACGCGCCGTAGAACTCGCTCAGCGTCTCGGCGCGCAGCACGTGTGCTGCGTCACCCATTGCGACGAGATGTCCCTCGTGGAGCAGCGCCAATCGATCGGCGTACAACCCGGCCAGTGTCAGGTCGTGCATGGCTGACAGCACGGTGAGACCGTGCTCCTGCCGCAACCGGTCGACGAGCTCCAGGGCTTGCTGTTGATGACCGATGTCGAGGGCACTGGTCGG
>JAYVOI010000215.1:0-4242 GCA_043758005.1 Ilumatobacteraceae bacterium | reverse complement strand
CGCCCTCAACATCGTCCGCTTGCCGCAGTGGGCCAACTTCACGGTCGCCGAGGCCGCCGGGTATCACAGCATCGGCGACGGACTCACCGGGTTCGAGCACTTCATCAAGTGGGATCTGATCAACGACGATGTCTCGCTCGATCCTGATCATCCCGAGAGCCTGGTGTACCAACCGCAGCCCGACGGGTCGAAGAAGTTGGTCAGCGCCATGTACTTCCTGCCCGAATCGGTGGACCTGAAGGATGTACCGAACATCGGCGGGGCGCTGATGCAATGGCACATCCACGACAACCTCTGCTTCATCAACGATCCCGTGGCTCCCCTGGTCCGCGGCGTGACCGACGCCAACGGTGGCTGCCCTGCGCCGTTGGTCAAGTTGACCGTCGCTCCGATGATCCACGTGTGGATCACGCCCAACAGGTGCGGTCCGTTTGCCGCGCTCGAAGGAGTCGGTGCTGGCCAGATCGCCGACGGTGCCACACGCTTGTGCGATAGCGCCCACGGTTCCGGCTTCTAGACCGCCGGCGCCGGCCGCTTTCGGGCGACCATCGTCGCCGCAGCGTCCTCGTCGCGGACGAACCACGAGCACAGCCCAGCTATCAACGCCAGCGCCACCGCGACGCCGAACGCCCAACGAACACCGGTGAGCGCCCGGTTGACCTCGTTCGCCAGCGGCGCCCTGCTGAGCGACATGTGCGCGGCGAGGATGCTGGCCATGATGGCCACGCCGAGCGACACACCGACCTGGCGCTGCGTCGGGAAGATCGACGATGCCCGGCCATTCTGCGAGGGATCGATCGTCGCGTAGCTCGCCGCCTGCATGGGGACGAAGGCAAAGCCCATGCACACCCCGCGGCCGAACATCAATCCACGGATCAGCCACAGCGACGTGTGCAAGCCCAACGTCGTGTACAAGGCGATGGCCAACGCCGCCGAGATGAAGCCGCCGGTCATCAGTCGGCGCGGCCCGACTCGGGCATAGAACCGGCCGGCGATCACCGACGAGACCATCACGCCGAAGGCCTGTGGAAACGTCGTCAAGCCACTCGCCAGCGGTGTCATGCCGCGGAGCAGTTGGAGGTACAACGGCATCACGAAGGTCACCCCGAGGAAACTGGCAATCGAGAACAGCCCGACGATGTTGCACTGTCGGAACATGCGGTTGCGGAGCAGGCCGAGGTCGAGCATCGGGCTGGGGATTCGCAACTCGACCACCGTCATGACGATCGCGGCCAGCACTCCGGCAACGCCGCACGTCAACACAAGTGGGGATGCCCATCCCGAGTGCGGGCCCTCGCTGAGCGTGTACACGATCAATGCCAATGCTGAACCGGAGAGCAGGAACCCGGCGACGTCGAAGCGTCCGGTCGCGGGGTGCCGATGTTCTTGAAGGTGGCGCCAGCCGAACCACAGGGCGACGAGACCGATCGGCCCGTTGACCAAGAAGATCCACCGCCAACTGACATTGGTCACGATCAAGCCGCCGAGCACCAGACCGAGGGCCGGCGCGGCGAGGGTGGGGATCATGATCAGCGTCGACGCCCGGGCGCGCTCCGCCGGCGGAAAGGCTCTGAACAGCATCGCCAGACCGACCGGTGTCAACATCCCGCCGCCGATGCCTTGAACCACGCGGAATGCGATCAATTGGCCGATGGTCTGCGCGGCGCCGCACAACAATGAACCGCACGTGAATGCCATCTGGGCGAACATGAACACGCGCTTGGTCCCGAAGCGGTCGCCGAGCCAACCCGAGGTCGGGATCCACACGGCCAGGCTGAGGGTGTAATCCAGCACGACCCACTCAGCGTTCTCGGTGTGCAACTCTCGCCCGAGCGAGGGGATCGCCACATTGACGATCGTGGTATCGAGGATGTCGAGGAACAGCGCCGAGACGTACACGATCGCGACGACCCACTTTGTAGGCGATGCGCCGGCCGAACACCTCCACCGTATTTGAGGTGGAGGGGGCGATCGCGGTCACTCGACCCCACCGTAGCGTCGTGAGGGCATCACTCCCAGGTCGCAGCGACCCTGGAGGAACCCCTACGGAACGGACAGGATCGTGACCAGCCCGGTGTTGCCATCGACTCGTACCCGGGCACCATCGGGAATGTTCCGGGTCGCCCCGACCGCCGAGACGACGCACGGAATGCCCAGCTCGCGGCTGACGATGATCGCATGGCTGAGGGCGGCTCCGACATCGACGACCACTGCCGCGGCCGGCACGAACAACGGCGTCCATGACGGATCAGTGATCGGTGCGATCAAGACGTCGCCCGGCTCCAACGCCGACGGATCGTTGGAGTCCAGAATCACCCTGGCAATGCCTTCGGCAATTCCCGGGCATCCAGGGAAGCCGACGATCACATCGCCTTCCGACACCTGGTCGATACTGACTGCGTCGCGTCGTGGCCACGTGGTCGGGCCTTCGGCGTGACCGACGAAGACGAACGGCGGCACGACTTCTTGGAGGTGGCGGTACTCCGCTCGGCGCGTGCGAACCGTGTCGGTGAGCGAGTGGGGATCGCTGAACAGGGTGGGCATCTCTGCCTCGCGCACGAAGCCGAAGTCCTCGATCTCATCGAACGCACCGAGCCCGACCATTCGCCGCCCGAGCTCGCGCATCGCCATCCGCATCTCGTGGATCACCCGGATGTTGTTGGTCTTGGTCCGCTCGCGACCGGGCAGCCAGGCCCTCGAACATCCGATGGCAGCAGCGAGTTGGCCGTGGGTGGCCGGGTCGGCGGCAACCATCGACAACAGCTCCGCCGATGTCGTCGCCCGCTGCTGGGAACGGATCTCGAACTGCCGAGCCGGATCTGCCGAGTCGGGGGCCTGACGCATGCGATCGATGGCGACCAGGGCGAGCGCCGGCTTGGTCTCCCACGACGGTGATCGGCTCTCCCATTCATTCGGCCCGCGGCTGCCGAACTCGTACACGAACTCCTCGAAGCCCTTGGTGAACTCGTGCGAATCGGGATCGAGTCGAGACAGCGCCCACATCGCGTGGCTCGGCGCCGCCGAATCCACATCGCCGATCCCGGAGAGGATCGGCATGATCAGATCCGGTCGGCCCACCGCGGTTGCGACGGCGCTGATCACCCCGACCGGCACGGTGGCCATGTACGTCGTGAACAGGTGGTGGGCGAACATCGTGCGATGCAGCGGGAGCATCTCTTGGAACCGCGCCCACAGTTGCTCGTTGCTCAGCGACGAGAGATCGGGCCGATCGGTGCGCAACGCCTTCGTGAGGATCCGGTCGTCGGTCAGCTCGGTGAGGTCGTCGAGGCCCTGCTGGGCAAAGACCCATCCGAACGTCGCCCCGATCTTCTCACCGAGATCGGGCCGCACGTCACCCGCCATCTCCTCGTACGGAGGGATGCCGGGCTGAGCGCCGAAGAACTGCTCGTCCATCATCTGCCACGACAGGCCGGGGGCGCGTTCGCCGAACAACCGGATCAATGAGGCGTTGAGGTAGCAATACCCGCCCAGCACGCCGAGTTGGCAGAAATCCTCCGGCGGGAACTCGTCTGCGTCGAACGCCCCCATCCGCACCCAGGCATCGCGCCAGCCGAGCTCCGCCAGGTACAACGCGGTGTCGCTGGTCAGCGGTGTGACCGGGTCGGGGAACACCTCGCCGACGTTCGCGCGCGTGTAGATCGGGAACCGCTCCGACAACGAAGTGTCAGTGACGTAGTAACGCTCGCTCATTCGCCCCCCCCAGACGTTGTGCAGTGTGTCGAGATCGTAGTCAGAGGCCTGTGTGACGCATGTATCGGTCGGCGCGTCCAACAACCGTCGCCGTTGCTGCGATCATGCAGTCGTGACGATCGCCGACGACATCGAATGGGCAGCATTCCGGGGCGATGGCCCATGGGTGCTCGACCGCGATGCCCTGCAGTGGTACCCGGTGGCCGGCTTGCTGCGCCAGGCAGCAAAAGCCGGCGTGCCGGCGCTCACCCGACCGACGCGGCTGCCACCGGGTGTGCGAGTGATTGCCGTCGCCAGCCGGCTCATCGGGGCGATCGGCCCGTGGTGGTACAAGAAGAAGCGTCGCCGCTACGCGACGCCCGAAGCCAGCCGCAGCGAGATCTCCGCTCGCCTGCGCCGCGCTGCGGAGTGGCTCGGACCGACCTACATCAAGCTCGGCCAGATCATCTCCAGCGGGGAGGGCCTGTTCCCACCGGAGCTGGTCAAGGAGTTCAAGCAGTGCCGTGATCAGGTGCCCGCGGAGCCGTTCGA
>JAYVOI010000214.1:0-4242 GCA_043758005.1 Ilumatobacteraceae bacterium | reverse complement strand
GCTCCTGCCGCACGTCGGTCCTGGTCCATTCACGTTCTTCGTCGAGGCAGCATCGAACCCGGCGTTCCCCGGGTACCGACCGTCGGCACTCGGCTCGCTGGCCACAGCGGGGGAACGGCCGCTCTACCGACTGCGACAGGCCTCGTTGGGCCGGCGCGACGACGACGTGTTCCACCTGCTGCTCGACGTCGAGGTGCTGCTGGGGCTGGCGACAGCGTTGCCACCCGACGACGCTCGGCGCATCCGGATCATGCGGCAACTGGAAGCAGCGTTCAACGTCCTCGACCTCGATCATGTCGGCGCAACCGCTGCATCGGCCCGCCGGTTGCTGCGCCCGGCGCTCGATCTCGGCGCTCGCGCCGGCGCCCATCACGTCGTCGCGGTCGGCCACGCCCACATCGATTCAGCTTGGTTGTGGCCGATCCGCGAGACGCAGCGCAAGTGCGCCCGCACCTTCGCCTCGGCACTGCGGCTGATGGACGACTACCCCGACTACCACTTCACGTGCTCGCAGGCTGCCCAGTACGAGTGGATCGAACAGCAACATCCGGTGCTGTTCCAGGGAATCCGCGAGAAGACGGCGTCAGGGCAGTGGCACCCGGTCGGTGGCATGTGGGTCGAACCCGACATGAACCTGCCGAGCGGCGAGAGCATCGCGCGGCAACTGATCTTCGGTCAGCGGTACTTCGAGTCGACGTTCGGAATGCGCAGCTCGGTGATCTGGATCCCCGACGTGTTCGGCTACCCGGCAACGCTTCCGCAGATCTTCCGGCAAGGCGGGTGCACGCGCTTCGTGACCCAGAAGCTGAGCTGGAACAAGCAGAACGTGTTCCCGCACTCGACGTTCTGGTGGGAGGGCCTCGACGGCTCGCAGGTGCTGACGCACTTCCCGCCGGTCGACACGTACAACGCCGAGATCACCGCCGGCGAGGTCTGCTATGCAGAGGGCAACTTCAAGGAGCACGGCTGGAGCAACTGGTCGCTGATGCCGTTCGGTCACGGCAACGGCGGTGGTGGTCCCACACGGGAGATGATGGAGCGGGCGCGGCGGATGGCCGACCTCGACGGCGTCTCGCCGATCTCCGTGGGCACGCCCGAGCAGTTCTTCGAGCACGTCGAGGCCGAGGTTGCCTCGGGTGCGCCGGTGCCGGTCTGGGCCGGCGAGTTGTACTTCGAGATGCACCGCGGCACCCTCACCTCCCAATCGGCCACGAAGGTGGGCAATCGCCGTTGCGAGCGCCTGTTGCGCGAGGCCGAGCTGTGGTGGGTCGCGGCCGGTGGTGCACCGGCGGAGGTCAGATCCGAGATCGAACGGTTGTGGAAGGACGTGCTGTTGCAGCAGTTCCACGACATCATCCCCGGCTCGTCGATCGCCTGGGTCGCCGACGATGCGGAGGCCACACACACGCGGGTCGCCGATCGGCTGGAGAAAATCATCACCGACGCGTTTGCGGTCGTTGCGCCAGCCGAGCGCTGTGTTGCCAACGCGGCGACACATGGCCGACGCGAGGTGTTCATGGTCGACGGTGAGCCGACCATGGTCGAGGTGCCGGGCTCTGGAGTCGTCGCCCTCGCCACGAGCGCCACGAGCGCCCATCGCGTGGTGGTGACCGAGCACTCGATGAACAACGGGCTGATCTCGGTCTGCTGGAACCTCGATGGCGAGATCATCTCGGTCATCGATCTGGCCCACGCCCGGCAACTGCTGCCGGCCGGCAAGCGGATCACACTCGAGCTGGCACCGGATCACCCGGTCGAGTACGACGCGTGGGATGTCGAATCGTGGACCCGTTCACTGGGTACCGCGATCACCTCGGCACGGTCGGTCGAGCTGACGACGAAGCACTCGCTGCTGGCCGAACTGGTGGTGCGCCGCGAGTTCGGCACGTCGTCGCTGACCCAGACGTACACGATGCGAGCTGGGTCCGCACGGCTCGACATCGGCTTCGACATCGACTGGCACGAGGACGAGAAGCTGCTGTCGCTGATGGTGCCGATCGATGTGCGCGCCCACGAGGCCGCGTGCGACATCCAGTTCGGGCACGTCAAGCGTCCGACGCACGCCAGCAGCTCATGGGATGCAGCCAAGTTCGAGGTGTGCGCCCACCGCTACGTCGATTTCAGCGAGCCGTCGTTCGGGGTCGCGGTGCTCAACGACGGCCGCTACGGGCACGGGGTGCAAGACGGCGGGGTACGTGTCTCGTTGCTCCGTGCGGCCAAGTACCCCGATCCCGATGCGGACCATGGTCGCCACGCGGTGACGATCAGCGTGTTGCCGCACGGCCCCGGGCTGCACGATGTGTTGCACGAGGCCGAGGCGCTGAACATGCCGTTGCGGCTCGTCGCCGGTCGGGCAACAACCACGCCGTCCCCCGTCGTCACGCTCGATCACCGCGGGGTGCAGATCAGCGGTGTCAAGCATGCCGACGACGGCTCGGGTCACCTGATCGTGCGCCTGTACGAGGCGTGCGGCGATCGAGCGACGGTGACGGTGCGCACCGCTCGGCCGATTCGCGGAGCGCTGCGATGCAACCTGCTGGAGGAACCGACCGATGGCATCGAGTGCAGCGATGGCATCGTGTCGCTCACGCTGCATCCGTTCGAGGTCGCCACGATCCGTCTGGCGAACTAGACCTTTCGGTCCGCGGAGACGAGGTGGTTGAGGGCCATCGCGGCGTACATCGCCGTGCCGGTGACCATCGCTTCCTCGTCGAACACCACCCGGTTGGAATGATTCGACGGGGCCGTCGCCAGGTTGCGGTCGGGGTGGGTGCCACCGAGGAACATCATGGCCCCGGGGATCTGCTGCAGCACGTAGCTGAAGTCCTCGGCGCCCATGATCGGATTGGGCATTCGAACGGTCTTGTCGGCGCCGGCAAGGTCACGGGCCAACCCGAGCACGACATCGGCCTGCGACCGATCGTTGACGGTCACCGGGTAACCGTCGACGACCTCGACCGTCACCTCGGCGTCGTGGGCCGAAGCAATTCCCTCCGCAACACGACGGATGCCGTCGTGCACCAGGCGCCGCGTGGTCTCGCTGACAGCGCGGATCGTTCCCTCGATCTCGGCGGTCTCGGGAATGACGTTGTTGACCGTGCCCGCCATGATCTTGCCGACCGTCACGACGGCGGGATCGAACACGTCGATGCGCCGGGTGATCATGGTCTGCAACGCCTGCACGATCTCGCAGGCGATCGGAATCGGGTCGAGTGCTCGATGGGGCTGGCTGGCGTGGCCGCCGCGGCCCTTCACCGTGATGAACAGCGTGTCGGCCGCGGCCAGGATCGGCCCGCCGCGGCATCCGAGCCAGCCGGTGGGCAGCGCCGAGGTGATGTGCAACGCGAATGCACCGGTGATCGGCGATTCGGTACCGTCAGGTCGCCCGGGGAGGTCGAGCAGGCCTTCCTCGAGCATGAACCTGGCGCCGTGATTGCCCTCTTCGCCGGGTTGGAACACGAACAACACCCGACCGGCGATGTCGGCACGCTGCCCACTCAGCAACTTGGCCGCGCCGACCAGCATCGATGTGTGCGTGTCGTGACCGCAGGCGTGCATGGCCCCATCGCTGCGCGAGGTGAAATCGAGACCGGTTTCCTCGGTCAGGGGCAGAGCGTCCATGTCGCCGCGCAGCAGCACGGTCGGGCCCGGCTTGCCGCCCTCGAGCAGCGCGGCGATCCCGCTGGTGGTCTCGTGCAGCGTCACGTCCAACGGCAGGCCGTCCAGGGCTTCCAGCACCTTCTCGCGGGTGATCGGCAAGTCGTTGCCGATCTCCGGCCACTCGTGCAGTGCGCGTCGCAACCCAACCACGTCGGACAGCAGATCGTGTGCTCCATCGCGCAGCGTGTCGAGTTCCATGGGCGAATGGTAGACCTGCGCCGATGACCGAGGAACTGGTCGACATCGTCGACGACGACGACAACGTGATCACCACCGTGACCCGCGCCGAGATGCGGGCTCGACGGTTGCAACACCGTTCGGTGGGCATTGCGGTGCTCTCCACCGACGGCCGCCTGTTGATCCATCGCCGGAGCGACATCAAAGACATCTGGCCCGGTTGGTGGGACATCGCCGCAGGGGGCGTGGTCGCGGCCGGCGAGACGTACGACCAAGCCGCTCGCCGGGAGCTCGCCGAGGAACTGGGCGTGACCGACGCCGACCTCGAGTACCTCGGTCAGGCCCACTACGTCGACGATTCGTTGGCGACGATCTGCCGTGGCTATCGAGCTGTCCACGACGGGC
>JAYVOI010000213.1:0-4251 GCA_043758005.1 Ilumatobacteraceae bacterium | reverse complement strand
CGTCGCTGACCTCACTGAGATACACCATCGGCGTGGGCACACCGAGACCGATCGTCGAGGCCTTGCGATAGCACTCCGCCTCCGTGCGGTAGAACCCGTAGACCTGGGCGAGGTACTTGGCCATCGGGTCCTCAATGGGGAACTTGGCGATCATCACGTCGGGCAGTCCCCCACGGTCGCCGTCGTACGTCATCTGCAGGCGCGCCAGTTGACCGACGAAGCCGACGCCGGCCCCCAACGGTGTGGCATCGACCGCCGACACTGCGCCGTTCGCCAGGTGGCCGGCGTGGCGGAGCGCCGTGGTCAGGTAGGCCGGTGTGAGCTCGGCGAGATCGGTCGGCAGCGCAAAGTTGATGTCCCCCATCGGGCGCACCGTAGTTCGTCGAAGCCTGCAACTCTGTCGCTGGGAGGTCGCTGAGCGACCTCGCAGCGACAAGGTTCGAGTGAGCATCCTCAGTGGGCGGTGTTGGCTTCGACGAAGCGTTCGACAGCACCGAGATCGTTGGGGAGGTCGGTCACGTATTCTGGGCGCTCCATCAGATCCGCCAGGTGCGCCGGAAGCTGCGGGCGAATCCCGGTGGCCTGTTCGACGGCATCGGGGAACTTCGCCGGGTGCGCGGTCGCCAGCGTCACCATCGGACCGATGATCGACGACCGCACGAGATCGACGGCACCAACGGCGACCGCAGTGTGCGGGTCGAGCAACATGCCGGTCGACGCATGGGTTCGCCGAATCACATCGAGGGTTTGGGAATCATCGAGCCGCGCCGCGGCGAACACGCCATCGAGGTGCTCGGCGCGTTGATCGGCCTCGATCGACAACGACCCGCTGGCACGAAACCGCTGCAACTGCTCGGCCGTCTGCCCGCCGTCGCGTCCGTTGATCTCGAACAACAGGCGCTCGAAGTTGGACGACACCTGGATGTCCATCGACGGGCTCAGCGACGGCACCACCGGCCGGGTGCTCATGTCGTTGGCGGTGAAGAAGCGGGCCAGGATGTCGTTGGCATTCGAGGCGACCACCAAGCGATCGATCGGTGCGCCCATCTGCTTGGCGATCCAGCCGGAGAACACGTTGCCGAAGTTGCCGCTGGGCACGCAGAAGTTGACCCGGCCGCGGAGGTGGTCGGTGGCCGTCACGTAGTAGACGATCTGGGCCATCACACGCGCCCAGTTGATGGAGTTCACTGCGCTGAGGTTGCAGCGCTCGCGAAACTCGATGTCGTTGAACATCGCCTTGACGAGATCTTGACAATCGTCGAACGAGCCATCGATCGCCACGACGTGCACGTTCGACGAGTTGACGGTCGTCATCTGCCGTCGCTGCACCTCGCTCGTGCGTCCACGCGGGAAGAGGATCACGATGTCGGCGTGGGCGCAGTTCTTCACGCCGTCGATTGCCGCCGAGCCGGTGTCGCCAGAGGTCGCACCGACGATCGTCACCCGCCTGCCCTGTTGCGAGAGCACGTGCTCGAACAATCGGCCGACCAACTGCAGGGCGACATCCTTGAACGCCAGCGTCGGTCCGTGGAACAGCTCCTCGACGAAGTGGTCGTCGCCGATCTGCACGAGGGGGACGACGGCGGGGTGTGCGAACGTGCTGTACGCGTCGACGCACATCGCTTCGAGCGTGTCGGCCGCGATCTCGTCCCCGACGAACAGTTGCATGATCTGTGCGGCGCGCTGGGCGTAGCCGGCGCCATCGACACGACTCGGGAGCGCCGGCCACGATGTCGGCACGTAGAGACCGCCATCGGTCGCCAGCCCCGCCAACAACGCCTCGGTAAAGCCGAGCTCGGCGGCCTGCCCGCGCGTCGAGACGTACCGCACGTCAGCCGCCGATCACACGGAGCAGCCCACCGATGTTGCGAACGACGTCGAGATCGCGCAGCTCGCGCACCGTGGCCTGCACCGCCGATTCACGAGCCTCGTGGGTGATGAACACCAGCCGTGCCTCGGGTCCGTTGCCCTCCTGTTCGGCGGCACGGATGCTGACGTCGTGGCGGGCGAACACGCCGGTGACGGCGTGCAGCACGCCCGGGCGGTCGACTACGTCGAGGCTCAAGAGGTACTCGGCCGAGGTCTCGTCGATCGCCCGGATGTGGGCTCGCCCGAACGTGCCGATCGAACCGTGCGTGCCCTGCGACAGGTTCACCGCGGCATCGATCACGTCACCGAGCACGGCACTGGCCGTTGGCGAACCACCGGCACCTCGCCCAAAGAACATCAGCGAGCCGACCGCGGCGCCCTCGACGAACACGGCGTTGTAGCTGCCGCTCACGCTGGCCAAGGGATGTGCCATCGGCACCATCGCCGGGTGCACGCGCACGGCGATGTCGCCGGTCGGCGCATCGACCTCGGCGATCCCCAGCAGCTTGACGACGTAGCCGAGGCGTTTGGCCATGGCGATGTCGGCGGCCGTGATCCCGCTGATGCCCTCGTGGTACACGTCGCCCGCGACAACCCTCGAACCGAACGCGATCGATGCCATGATCGCCGCCTTGGCGCCGGCGTCGAAGCCCTCGACATCGGCAGTGGGATCGCGTTCGGCGAAGCCGAGTGCCTGGGCCTCGGCCAGTGCCGCGCCGTACTCCGCTCCTTCTTCGGTCATCTTGGTGAGGATGAAGTTGGTCGTGCCGTTGATGATCCCCATCACGCGGGTGATGGGCTCGCCGCGCAGGCTCTCGCGCAGCGCCCGGATGATGGGGATGCCGCCGGCCACGGCCGCTTCGAACAGCAGGTCGACACCGGCCTCGTCGCTGACACCGAACAGCTCGGTGCCGACGTTGGCCAGCAGCTCCTTGTTGGCGGTGACGACCGGCTTGCCGGCCCGCAGCGCCAACGTGATCAGTTCGCGCGCCGGTTCGATGCCACCGATCACCTCGACGACGAGGTTGATCGACGGGTCGGCCACGACGGCGTAGGCGTCGCGCGTGAGCACCCCGTCGGCCAGCTCGACATCGCGCTCGCGGCTGAGGTTGCGCACTGCCACCGCACCCACCTCCAGACGCACACCGGTGCGGGCCTCGATGGTCGCCTGCTGCGCCGTCACCAACTTGACGAAGGCGGAGCCGACGTTGCCGCATCCCAATACACCGATCCGCACGAGCGTTGTCACGGGCGGAAGGCTACGGGTTGGCGTGTCGCCGTCGAAACCCTTTGCAGCAGGTCAGGGCTTGCGGCGGCTCAGCAGCGACGCCACCGAACCGCTGCCGACCAGCAGCGCTGCGATCACGAGCCCGCTGGTCGTGCCGGCGCCGGTCGATGGAAGCTGTTGCGGGCTGGTCGTGGGGGTCGACGACCGCAGCGTCGCCTTCGCAGGAGCCTCGACAGGCGCAGGTGTCGGGTCGACCGCTGCCGAGGCGACGCACGCTTGGTGCTGCACGCCGCTGTCGTCGGTGACTGTCGTCAACACGCCGTCGGTGCAGACCGGCGTGTCACAGGCGATCTGGGTGCTGACGCTGGCGTCGTTGCCGTTGAACTGCACCGGCACGACGGCCGAGCCGTCAGCGAGACCGTCGACCGTCACGATCTGCGACGATCCCGGCCCGACATCGATCACCGAGGCGACAAAGGTATCCGGGTTGGTGACCACGAACTCGGCGGTCGCGTCGGTGGCCGGGTTGGTCACCATCAGGTCCATCACGCCGTCGCCGTTGATGCAGGCAACCGCAGCCGTGGTGGCAGTCGGCGCAGCGGCAGCGATGCCGCCGAATCCGACCAGGCCAGCGGCTGTGACCGCTGCCGACACGATGAGTTGAGAGATCTTCACGTTGCGCATTCCCGCCGTACGTCACCCGGGACCGAGGTGATGTCCGTACAGTATTCGTCAAGATCGGCTACGTACAGCGATTGTCACCCGATTGGGCCGTTCGACCCACCGTCTGACCTCGGTCTTTTCACCGAGCGCGGTGGGCCGCCCGCACTCCGGCGACCACATCATCGAAGTGTTGACGTTCCAAGATCGCACCCTCGCGGCGCACCTTTTGGGGGTCGATGTCGAGCAGCCGCTCGACCTTGGCGTAGCTGACCCGACCCTCGCGGTCCCACGGCCCGGGCCCGACGACGACCTGGCGTTCGTTGGTGTGGACCTTCGACGTCAGCGGCACCCCGACCAGATCGGCGCCCTTGCGCCCGATGATCACCACCGGGCGGTCCTTGCCCTGCGTGGGGTCTTCCTCGTACGGCACCCAGGTCCACACGACCTCGCCGGGATCGGGGTCCCCGTCGAGGCACGGCGAGTACTCGACG
>JAYVOI010000212.1:0-4272 GCA_043758005.1 Ilumatobacteraceae bacterium | reverse complement strand
CGGGCACGCGCAGTTTGCCGATGTCGTGCAGCAGGGCGGCCCATCGCACCTTCTCGCGATCTTCGCTGCCGAGCTGGAGTTGAGCCGCCAGAAGGTCCGACAAGGCACGCACCCGTTCGGAGTGCCCGCGAGTCAACGGGTCGTGATGGTTCAACGCAGCCACCAGTGCAAGCAGTTCCGTGGCACCAGCACGCGTGGTGGGTGCGACCTTGGTGTGCTGCAACTGCTTGGCGAGCTGTCGAGTGGTGCCGGTTCGCAGCGCGACCGAGAAGCGCGATGGCACGTGGTCGGGAAAGACCAATGACAACCGCAACAGCGCAGCGAGGGGCAGGAGCCGACGCGCCAGACGCTCGGTGAGGAACAACACGGTGGTCGAGGTTCCGAGCATGCCGACCAACCAGATGGCGCGACCGGGCATGGAACGCGGCGAGGTGAGCAGCCGAGACGCGACCGCTGACCACGCCAGGGCGGCCACGATCGGAGTGGCGAACGCCATCAGCCGGATGCCGGCCGCGGCCAACGGATGACCTCGCCAAGATCTGAGTTGCTGGCGTGTAGGCGCGACACCGAGAGGCACACATCGTTGTCGGCCCGGTCACGCTGAAGTTGAACGATCTTGACGAAGGGATGCCATTCGGCCGCCGGACGAAGCGGCCAATGGCGAGCGAACGAGCAGGAGAAGGGGTTGACTCGTGCGCCTTGTGCATCAGGTCGTGCGCGGCGGCCGCCGAGTTCCCGGCGCCCTCAGATTCAGGAGATGATTGCGTTGAACACGTGCGAACCGACGACACCCAACAAGGCGCCGACCGCGGCACCGGCGATGATGTCGGTCACGTGGTGGATGCGCACGTAGGCGCGGCTGACGGCGACGACGACGGCGACCGTGTACCACGCCGGCGCCCATCCGTTCCCCGTCGCCGTGGAGAGGACTGCCGCGGCGAAGAACGCTGCCGACGCGTGACCACTGGGGAAGCTCGACGTCGACGGGCGCCGCACGGGAAAGCGTGGGTCGCCCGACTCCGTTGGTCGAGTACGTCGGAACAGCCGCTTCAACCCCTGGTTGACGAACAGGCTCTCGGCGCCGATCAGCGCTGACAGGGTGAGCGATTGCCGAATCGTCGACGGGTCGATGATGGCCCGACCAATGCCGATCAGGTGCCAGATCACACTGAAGTCGCCGAGGTAGCTGGCGGTCTTGAACAGCGGGTCGGTGATCGCGTTCCCACGCAACTGCTCGAGGTGTTCGTCGCCCCAACGGTCGATCGAGTCGACTGCCCTCACGCGGCGAGCGCAGCGTGCTGCAGCGGTGCTTCGACCGCGGCCAACGCGGGGTCGCCCCCGAATGCGGGGCACCACTGCTGGAACGAGCATGACGAGCACAACGGCCCCTGGCGTGGCAGGAAGGTGCCCGTGGTGCATGCCCGCTCGACCGCCTTCCACACTGCGGTCGTCCGGGTGGTGATGAACTTCACCGACTGTGCGGAGGGGAGCGCAGTGATGGTCTCGCCCGTTCGGAGGTACATCAGCTTGATGGCCGATGGGCGGCGACCCAGCACCTCCTCGCAGAGGAAGGAGTAGAAGTGCACGCCGGCCAGGCGACCCTGCTCGTACTTCAGACCCGGGGCGCGACCTGTCTTGTAGTCGGTGACGACCAATCCGCCGTCGGCATCGAGCTCGAGCCGGTCGATGATGCCGCGCAGCGCCAACGATCCGACCTGGGCCTCGAGACGGATCTCGAGCCCGATCTCGCGGATGACGGTGGGATCCTCCATGCGGAAGTAGGCCCCGACGAGCGACCACGCGTCGGCGATGAAGGTCTGCTGCTGAGCCTCGTTGAGGTTGAGCAGCGTGAACTCGGGGTCGATCGAGTATTCGTCGACAGCTTGCTGGAAGCAGTCGCGTGCGGAGTCGATGGTGCGTGCTGCGGCTGGGCGGATGAACAGGAGCTCGAGAACGCGGTGGACCAGGGAACCTTTGGTCATGTGAGCGCTGGGTGACTCGGGGAGTCGTTCGATGCTGGCGAACCGGAAGGCCATCGGGCATGAGGTGAACGCCTCGACCCGGCTGGGTGAGAGGCTGGTCGGCACCGGATACATGACCCCATCGTAGAGAAGGGGTGCGCGACAGTGGACGATCGTCGCGTCGGTGCAGCTAGACCTTGTTGCGAGCGGCACTGGCGACATGGTTCGCCAGGTCGTGGGCGATGGTCCACGGATCCTGCAACGGCCCGAAGTGTCCGATGTGGTCGTACCGCACCAAGGTGCCGCCGACCAGCGCGCCCGCAAGGGGCGGTCCGAGGCGGGCGGGATTCGGTCCCGGCTCGTCGTGCCCCACCGCAACGGCGATCGGCGTCGTCAGGTGCTGCACGGCGTCGAGCTCGATCTGGCGACCGTTCTCGAAGATCTGCGCTTCGACCTCCGGGGGGCACTTCAAGCGCACCCGACCGTCAGGCTGCTCGGCGAAGCCGTTGTCGACGTAGCCGGCCAGAAAGCCGGCGCGGACCTGGTTGAACGGAGGCCGGCCTGCGTATCGGTAGAGCACATCGGCACGCGAATCGAACTCGGCGCGCCTGCGCCGTGCCGCGATGCCCATCACGTTCTGCCCTTCCTTCGTTGCGTCGTCGGGAAAGACGATGGGCTCGAACAGGAACATCGACGCGAAGGTGGACGGTGCGTTGCGCTCGGCCAACAGCAGGGCTGCGCCGCCCATCGAGTGCCCGAATCCGTGGATGGTCCCGTCGCCGAGGTGTTCGACGACCGCAGCGACGTCCTCCGCCAGCCGGTCCCAGCCGTAGTCGATGTCGGGCGACGCACTGGAGTCACCGTGGCCGCGGAAGTCGAAGGCCACGACGCGAAACCGGTCGGTGAGGTGATCGGCGAACAGTTGATACATGGCACCGCACAAGCCGGTGGCGTGTGCGATCAGCAGCACCTCACCACTGCCACCGAGCTCGTAGCCGGCGATCTGCGATCCGTCGTTGCTCTCGACTGTCCACGAGGGGCTCACGGGCACATCTCTACCAGCACTAGCGTGATCCTCGCGAAAGGGGGCCGACGTGACGGCTGAGCAACCGATCAGCTTCGGTACCGATTCGTCGATGTATCGACATTGGCGGCTGGCGTTCGACGGCCCCGTCGCAACGGTGACCATGGCGGTCACACCGAACGCCGGGCTTCGCGACGACTACGAGCTGAAGCTCAACTCGTACGACCTCAGCGTCGACATCGAGCTGTACGACGTCGTGCAGCGCTTGCGCTTCGAGCACCCCGAGGTGAAGGTCGTTGTCGTCACCGGTGGTGTCGACAAGATCTTCTGCGCCGGGGCCAACATCCAGATGCTGGCGACCTCGACCCATGGTCACAAGGTCAACTTCTGCAAGTTCACCAACGAGACCCGCAACGGCATCGAGGATGCGTCGGCCAACTCTGGCCAGGTGTGGATCGCCGCGGTGAACGGAACGGCGGCCGGTGGTGGATACGAGTTGGCGTTGGCATGCGACGAGATCGTGTTGATCGACGACCGCGTCTCCGCCGTCTCGCTGCCGGAGGTCCCCCTCCTCGCCGTGCTCCCCGGCACCGGCGGTCTCACTCGCCTGGTCGACAAGCGCTGTGTCCGCCGCGATCTTGCCGACGTGTTCACCACCCGCACGGAGGGGATCAAGGGGCAGCAGGCGGTCGAGTGGCGCTTGGTCGATGCGGTCGCCCCACGAAGTGCATTCGACGATCTCGTCGCGGCACGGGCATCGGCTCGCGCCGCCGAATCGCGTCGCCCCGACGGCGTTGCAGGGATCGTGCTCCCGTCGCTCGGCGCGTCCACCGTGATCACCGACGACACGCTTCGATCCAGGTTCGTCGACGTCCACATCGACCGCGAACTGGGTTGTGCACGATTCGTCGTTCGCGGGCCTGACCGAACAGAGGCGACCACTGGAGCGGACTTGATTGCTGCAGGAGCCGACGCATGGCTGCTCGGTGCGGTGCTGGAGTTCGACCATGCGATCTTGCATCTGCGATTCAACGAACCGTCGATCGGCACCTGGACGTTCACGAGTGCCGGCGACCCCGCTGCCGTCAGTCAGGCCGAGGAGTTGTTCACGCGGGATCCCGAACACTGGCTCGTCTGCGAGACGCGGCTGCTGTGGGCCCGCACGCTCAAGCGACTCGACGTGTCGGCTCGTTCGTTGATCGCGCTCATCGAGCCCGGCAGTTGTTTCGTGGGCGTGCTCGCCGAATTGGTGCTGGCCGCCGACCGGTCGCTGATCTTCGACGGCGG
>JAYVOI010000211.1:0-9985 GCA_043758005.1 Ilumatobacteraceae bacterium | reverse complement strand
AGGCCGAGGTCGGCGGCGAGTTGACGGATCGTCGGTAGTTGGGTGCCGGGCTGCAACGTGCCGGAGGCAACCATCCGCTTGATCTGCTCGCGCACCTGCTCGTAGACCGGCAGAGCACGAGCGGGATCGACGGAGAGGATCACGCCAGCACGGTGTCGTGTGGCTCGGTGAGCAGGAAGTCGAGGCCGAGCCGGCGGTTGTGCCACCACAAGTACAACGCATACATCCATGCCGCAGCGCCGAGGACCCTGCCAAGGCCGCCAATCGCCGGCATCAGCGAGTAACTGCCCCGGGCGACGAGTGCCAGCGCGAAGAACGTGGCCGGTCTGGCCAGTCCTCTGCCGATTGCCAGCTCGCGGGCCAGATCGTCGGCGCGCCTGAGCTTGTCCGACACCGCCAGTCGGGGACGGGTGGCGACGCGCCCCTGGGCGAGGCGCGCGGCACCGAGAGCGACGACCGCGGCCAGGCCACACCACATCGCCGCCCTCGCTTCGCTGGCGGCAGCACCGGTGACGGCGACCACGCAGGCGGCGAGGCCGACACCAATCATCCGTCGGGCGTCCTGGCGCATCATGTCGTCACGGACCGAGCGGACGTCGAGTCGGGCGGTGCGCGGACCACTGCGTTGCCGAATGTGATGCAGTTCGGCGAGCATTGCGCCGACGGTGATCCCACCGGTGCCGAGCAGGAGCAGATCCCCTTTCGACTGCGTGCCCAGAACCCACAGCAGGCATCCTGCGAACCCGCCGACGAAGCGCGCCCAACGGGCCCGCTCGAGCCATCGTGCGAGCAAACGACGTTGGTCGGGATCGCTGGCGAGCTGCCCGGCGATCTCCGACGCGTCGGCGTCGAAACCGGCGAGCTGAAGAGCGATGTTGAGAATGATGATGAGCACGAGCGTCACCAAGACGGCCAGCAAGATGATGCCGATCACGCCGAGCATCGAGTGATCCGTCCGGGCGACGAGCAACACCGGTGCGGCGACCGCGACGACCGCAACGGAAATCATCGTCCACCCGGAGACCAGGCGTTTCCAACCCGTCGCCACCCTTGTCATGATTGTCCGCTTGACTGTCTCATTGTCATAAGACAATATGACAAACAACGAAGACACGCAAGAGGCAGGGCGATGCACACTCAGACCATCTCCGATCCGATCGATGAACTCATCCCTCCGCCACGTTCACGGTGGGTGCGACTCCTCGTCGGCTTGGTGATCCTGTCGGTGGTCGGTGTCGGTGCTGCGCTGTGGGGATCCGGCCTCGTGTATCCGAAACCCGAGTGCTGCGGCAGTGGAGGTGGAAGCGCAGTCATGTCGCTCACCCAAGACGGTAAGGCCGTCGCGGTGACCGCGTTCTTCTTCAACTCGAGCGGGCGAGCCCTGAGAGTCTCGGCGGCCTCGGCCGACCTCCCCGGCGCCACGGTGTTGGGGATTGCGATGCTCGACGAGGCAGCCGGCACGTTCCCGGTCAGCCGCGCCACGCCGCTTCCGGCTGTGATCGGCGGCACTCACGCTGGGCGCCTGGTGATCACGTTCGTCCCCACGACGTGCCACGACGATCGCTCAACTTGGGGCAAGGTCACCGTGCAACTCGACGTGGTGAACGGATGGCTGCCGTCGATCGGCCGCACGTACACCCTCCCGGGCGCCGTCGTCGACCCTGGCCAGACGAATCTGGCGGTACTCCCGCCAGAGGGCCTTGACACCTCGACGCTGACGACGCCGCTGGCCGCTGCGTGCGCCCTCCTCGGGCGCTGATCCGACCTGGGCGCCACCCCAGCCAGCCGGTGTCCTTGCAACCTCAATTTGTAATGCTCCAGTTCGATACGCACGGCAAAGGAACCAGCGCGCCTGGTGGTCCAGCCATCGCTGCGATCGTCGCATGCGTTCAATCCCCACTTTGATGGATGCTCGTCCGGAGACGAAGACTGTAGCGATGGCTGAACAGGTGGGGTACGTCGGACTCGGCAATCTCGGTTTTCACTTGGCCATGAGCCTGGTTCGCGCCGGCCACAACGTCACGGTCACCGATCTCCATCGTGAGCTCGCCGACGGGTTGCTGGCCGCAGGTGCAACGTGGGCCGACTCGGCCGCCGAGGTTGCTGCCCGGTCGACGGTCGTGTTCACCTGCCTGCCGTCACCGGCGGTGGTCGATGCTGTCGTCTGCGGTCCGCAGGGGATCCTCGCCGGGTTGGCCGCCGGTGGCACCTGGGTCGACAACAGCACCAACGATCGAAGCGAGACCTTGCGACTGGCCGAGCGGTGCGCCGAAGGCGGCGTCAACGTGTTGGAGTGCCCCGTCACGGGTGGTGTGCACAAGGCGGCCGAGGGCGATATCACCGTGCTGGTCGGCGGCGATGAGCAGGTGTTCGAGCAGCATCGGCATCTGCTGGAGGCCGTCGGAAGCCCGATCCTCTACATGGGCCCACTCGGCAACGCGGCGATCATCAAGGTCATCACCAACATGCTCGCGTTCATCCACCTGGTCGCAGCCGGCGAAGCGCTGATGCTCGCCAAGCGCGGTGGTCTCGATCTGGCCAAGTCGTTCGAGGCGATCCTCAACAGTTCGGGCAACAGCTTCGTGCACGAGACCGAGAGCCAGGTGATCCTCAACGGCAGCTACAACATCGGTTTCACCATGGACCTGGCGCTGAAGGATCTCGGGTTCGCGATGCAGATGGGTCGGGAGTTCGGTGTGCCGTTGGAGGTCGCCGGATTGGTCGAGCAGACCTTCGTCCGATCCAAGGCGCAGTACGGCGGCAGTGCCTGGTCATCGCAGGTCGTCAAGCTGCTGGAAGACGCCGTCGGGACCGACCTCCGGGCCCCCGGCTTCCCCGACGTGCTGCAATAGGTTCCTCGGTTTTCGGCAGAGCATCGGGCGCGATACCGGAACGGCGATTTCGGCTTTCGCGCCCAGGCCGCCGCCGCGGGCGCGAAAACCGTAGTGGTGATACCCGGATCGCGCCCGACTCAACCCGTCTGCTGTGGCACTAGGGTTCGGCGGCGATGGGCACACCGCCAGCCGCGCGCGCAGTGGGCACCGGCGCCTCGGTGTTGGCGGCAATCGGGCGGACGCCGCTGGTCGAGCTCTCGCGGGTGACCAGCGGTCTCGATGGCCGGGTCGTGGCCAAGCTCGAGTACCTCAATCCCGGCGGATCGAAGAAGGATCGCATCGCCCTGCGCATGGTCGAAGACGCCGAGGCCAACGGCGCGCTGCGTCCTGGGCAGACCATCGTCGAGCTGACCAGCGGGAACACGGGCACGGGCTTGGCGATCGTGTGTGCGGTCAAGGGATACCCGTTCGTCGCAGTCATGTCTGCGGGCAACTCGACGGAGCGGGCTCAGATGATGCGTGCCCTTGGTGCGGAGGTGATCCTCGTCGATCAACAGCAGGGCTCCCTGGACGGCCATGTGAGCGGCGACGATCTGGCCCTGGTCGAGCAGGTGGCCTCGGCAGTGGCGGTCGAGCGCGAGGCGTTCCGAGCCGACCAGTTCCACCTGGCAGGGAACCCGAGTGCACACGAGCACGGAACTGCGGCCGAACTGTGGGAGCAAACCGGCGGCGACGTCGATGCGTTCTGCGAGTTCGTCGGAACCGGGGGCACGTTCGCCGGCATCTCGCGGTTCTTGAAGTCGAAGAACCCGGCGATCGCCTGCTACGTCGTCGAGCCGGACGGCGCCGCGGTGTTGGCCGGTCATTCGTTGGTCGAGCCGGCGCACCGCATCCAGGGCGGCGGCTACTCGATGGCGACACTGCCCTTGATCGACCCGTCGTTGGTCGACGGCTACCTCGCAGTCAGCGATGTCGAGGCCATCGACGGGACCCGCCGGCTGGCCCGTCGAGAAGGCATCATCGCCGGATTCTCGGCCGGGGCCTGTCTGGCCGCGGCAGAACAACTGCTGCGCGACCGACACCGCGGCCAGACGGTGGCCATCGTGCTGGCGGACTCCGGCATGAAGTACCTCAGCACGGATCTGTGGGGCGAATACGGATCCTGATCACGATCCGACGTTTGGCGACGACCGCGACCGGTCAGAGCCGGGGTCGGGTCGTCTGACGCTCCATCGAATTGGTCCGAAGTCGTAGGACGATCGAATCATTGTGTTGGTTCGCCCATCGGTGGAACCATTCCCTTGTCGCGATGCCGGGACGGCGGTAGGCGATGCACTTGCTGGAGGGACGGAACTGAAATGGGCATCGGGACGCCTTTTGTTGATGCGTGTTCGCTCGCGCTTGTAGCGATCACGCATCAACAAACGCCACTGGAAATCCTCGAGCGGGTCAACCTCACCGCCGAGCGCGCTGACAGCCTCGGCCATCGGTTACTCGGCCACGCCGGCGTGTCGGAATCGCTGGTCATCTCGACGTGCAACCGCACCGAGTTGTACCTGTTCGGCTCGGCGCCGAACACCAAGTTTGCGCTGCGCACGTTGGCTGCTCACACGGGTGTCTCACTCGAGGCGCTCCGTGCCTGCGCCGTGACCGCTTCGGGAGACGAGGCGGCACATCACCTTCTTCGCGTCGCGTCCGGCCTCGAATCGCGCGTTGCCGGCGAGGTCGAGATCCTCGGCCAGATCCGATCGGCCATCGCTGCGGCCCGCGCCTCGGGCAGCGCCGGTTCGTGCCTCACCAACCTGTTCCGGTTCGCAACTGCAGCGGGGCGCCAGGCCCAACACACCACCGACGACGCGCTGACTCCATCGCTGCCGCGGCTCGCGCTCGACGCCGTAGGCGCCGACCCCTTCCAGCCGGTCGGAGCCGTTCTGGTGCTCGGCTCGGGGACGATGGCCGGCAAGGCTGCAGAGGAACTGAACGCTCGTCAACTCGACTACACGGTGTGTGCTCGGCGGCACGACCGGGCGCTGCGCCTCGCCGGTGCCGACGACAAAGTCGTGAGGTTCGAGGACCTGCCCTCGGCACTCGTACACTCCGACGTGGTGGTCTGCGCGACGGGCGCCCGTACGCCGTTGCTGGGCGTGGCTGATCTCGAACGGGTGATGGCGCGCCGCGGCGGTCGTCCGCTGACCATCGTCGACCTTTCGTTGCCTCGCAACGTCGAGCCTGCCGCGAGGTACGTGCCCGGTGTTCGGCTGCTCGATCTCGATGATCTCGTGATCGACAGCACCGCGCTGCAGGTTCGTCGTCGCGAGCAGATCGTGTCGCAGGAACTCGAGCGATACCAGTCATGGCGAGCGGGGAGGGCGATCGGGCACCTCCTCGCCCGCCTGCATCACACCGTCGAGCGGGCCTGTCGAGCCACGATCGAGGCCTCGTGGACCGAGGCCGACGGCAGTTCGGAACTGCTCGTCGAGACGGCACGTCGGACGGCGAACAAGCTCCTGCATCAACCGACGTTGACCATCAAGCACTTGATCGCGACGGGAGACGAGGTCGGCGCCCTCGCCGTTCTTGCCTCGTTCGGCGTGACGCCTGAACCTGTCAGCTCGCTGCCTGGTCTGCAGATGCCCATGAAGCAGGCGTCATGACCCAAGTGACCACGCAGCCCCTTGGTTGTCCCTTCCCGCATGCGGGCGCGAAGGTTGAACGGTCACGCGCCGACATGGTCGTTCGCCGCGTGTTGCGGATTCGTGAGCGGCCGGGCGGAGCGTCAGCCAGGTCAGCGGTCAGCGCATTCCGTCGCTCGATGGTGATCTCGACGGTGCGATGCACCCTGACCTACCTGGTGTTCCCGTTCGTGCTCCCGGCTCTCGGCCTGGTGACCGAGACGGGCGTCGTCCTCGGGATGGTGATCGGCGTGCTGGCGATCACCTGCGACGTCTTCACCATCCGTCGCTTCTTCACCGCCGATCACAAGTGGCGCTGGCACTTCTCGGCTGTGGCGTTCACGGTCATCTGCCTGCTCACGGTCCTGCTCGTCCAAGACATCGTGCACGTGCTGACCTGACGGTCAGAGCGCGAACGCATCGTGCATGCTGGCGGCGGTGGCCGCCTTGCCGAGGCGCGTCGAGACGCCCAGCGCGTCCTCGGTGAACGCCAACAGCGCGTAGTGATCGAGCTCCATGCTGGCGACGGTTCCTGGCGCGATCGTCGGTGCGATGGCGATGAACGGCGTCGTGCCGCCACCGTGGCTCTCGTCGAACACGATGAACACCGCGGTGCGACCCTCACGATATGAGGCGGATGACGTGATGGCCGGCACGAGATCGGCGAGCCATTGATCGCCGGTCGCCACCGGACAATCGTGCATGTCGTGGCAGATGTCGGGGGTGATGAACGAGAACGCGGGGAGATCGCCACCGAGATCCGACACGAACCGGTCGAAGGGCACGTTGTCACGCTCGCACGCGGCGCGATCGTCGCCTCCCACGTAGTAGGCCGCAGGGTTGTGTTTCACCGCGTACTGTGCGGTGCACTTCACTGCGCAGTTGGAGGGCATCGCCTCCAGATAGCTACGCGACACCTTGCCCGCCGCGCGCACCTGTCGGAAGATGTTGTCGACCGTCAAGGGATGCTTGTCGGGGAACTGGTCGTCGTTGATGCCCTGCGTCCCTCCCGACGTCGCGGCGATGTAGTTGGGCAGCGACGGGTGGATGCCGTGATCGACGTAGTTCGATGCGGTGCCACACGCAGCCGCGAGGCTGTGCATGAACGGTGTCGTCGCGGCGTCGAACACCTCGCCGCGGTCCTTGTTCTCCATCCAGATCCAGATCACGTGGTCGTACGCCGACGGTGCGGCGCCACTCCGTCCGCACGGACCGACCCACTCGACCGGAGTGGTCGCCGGTACCGTCGCTGACGGCGGTGTGGTCGCGGTCGGCAACACTGTCGTGGTGGCCGGGTTCGGCGCGGAGTTCGGCGCGACCGGCTGTCCACTGCTACTGCCGCAAGCAGTCACGAGGATCGCCGCCAGCACGGCGATCGGGCTTGGCTTCACATTTGCCAGCTTCGCGCTCGGATGCATCGGCAAGTCACGGAATCTCCGGTGCATCCGGATATCTGGTGACTTGTCAGGCGGCGCGGCCGTCGAGGTGGTCGACGACCAGGCGATAGCCGACATGCGAGATGGTCTCGATCCGTGGTCGTGCTGGACCGGTTCCGAGCACACCGCGTAGCACGCTGACGGCGATCCGCAGCCGTCGCGGGTCGACACTGTCGGGTTGAGCACCCCACACGGTCGACAGCAGGCTGTCGCGGTCGACCACCCGGTTCGGCTGCCTGGCCAACACTGCGAGCAACAGGAACTGCACCGGCGGGCATCTCACGGCGTCGCCGGCGATGTAGAGCGCGTGGGCGTCGAGGTCGAGCACCGCATCGCCCATGGTGATGCGCGGTCGACGGGTGGTGGCCACCGCCTTCTGCCCGCGCAGCGCGGCTCGGATTCGTGCCGACAGCACGGGGGTCGACAATGAGCGCGAGATGAAGTCGTCGGCGCCGGAGTCGAGCGTGGCGATCTGCAGTGATTCGTCCAGCGCCTCGGCATCATCGGCGACGACGACGATCTTCGCCGCGATCGTGTCGTGAACGTCTCGGCACACGCGGACGAGGTCGAACTCCCGCGCCACGTGATCGAGCACGACGACGTCGGGACCGAGCGCCAGGAGGCGGTCGAGCAGCGTTCGGCCGACGACCACAGCGTTGCACTCGAGTGCCACATCGCGGAGTCGTTCGAGGAGCGGCGCCGGATTCTCGCTGGCCGCATGCACCACGGCAATGCTGCCGGCGTCGTTGTGCAGTCGGTGTTTGGACGCAAGGTGATCGACCTCGGGATCATCGCCGCCGGTCACCGCTGCACTCGCCATGCACAGCGGAACGTACTGGACCAATGTGTCCGAAATGTCGCCGGATTGTTTCCATCAGATCACGCCACGATGTGCCACCCAGGCCTGCCTGCACGCAGTTGGTGCGCGCACCCTGCGTTGCAAGGCGCCGCGGACGACGCAGCGGAAATTGGCGCGCACGATAGCCACATAGCCGAAACGTTGGGGCGACCTCAGGGAAACGTGCCTCACTTATCGTGCGCGTGTCTGACGCCAACGAAGCCGACAGTCACCCACTTGACCCCTATACATCGGGAGGACGTAGTGCGCAAAGCACTCAAATACATTGCCGGGGGTGCCCTCGGCGCCGGATTGACCACATTGCTCATCGGCGGCACCGCATTCGCGGCCGACGAGGACCCGGTTGCCGTGCTCGGCACCCAGGTCAACCTGCTTTGGGTGGTGATCGGAGCCGTGCTCGTGATCTTCATGCAGGCAGGCTTCGCGCTGGTCGAGACGGGCTTCACGCAGAAGAAGAACGCCGCACACGTGATGAGCACGAACTTCATGATCTTCGGCATCGGCTTCGTCGGCTTCTTGTTCCTCGGATATCCGTTGGCGTTCGGAGGATTCACCTCACCGCTGTTCGGACTCACTGAACCGATGAGTTCGCCACTGGTCGGTTCCGGAAACTGGGTCTTCCTCTGGAAGGGCTGGGATCATCTCGGAAACGGCGCGACCCCGGCGCTGCTCGCGTTCTTCTTGTACATGGTTGCCTTCATGGACACCACGGCCACGATCCCGACGGGCGCGATGGCCGAGCGCTGGAAGTGGAAGAGCTTCGCAATCTGGGGCCTGTTCTGTGGTGCCCTCTACTACCCGTTGTTCGCCAGTTGGACATGGGGTGGCGGCTGGCTGGCCAAGACGTGGGACTCGATGAGCTTGGGTACCGGCTACGTCGACTTCGCCGGTTCCGGCGTCGTCCACGCCGTTGGCGGCGCCGCCGCACTTGCCGGCGCCATCGTGCTCGGTCCACGTATTGGGAAGTACGGGCCGGATGGCAAACCGAACACGATCCCCGGACACAACATCCCGATGGCTCAGCTCGGTTGCTTCATCTTGTTGTTCGGCTGGTTCGGCTTCAATGCTGCCTCGACGTTCGCCGCCACCGACATCCAGTTCGCAACGGTTGCGGCAAACACCGCAATTGCCGCTGCCGTCGGCTCCGTCGTGGCGATGTACTACATCATGGCCAAGACCGGGAAGCCGGATCCCGGCATGATGGTCAACGGCATGCTCGCCGGCCTGGTCGCAATCACTGCTCCCTGTGCTTTCGTGGCGCCGTGGGCAGCTGCGCTGATTGGTGCACTCGCTGCTGTCATCGTCATCGAAGCTGCACTGTTCATCGAGCGCAAGGGTGTCGATGATCCGGTCGGCGCCATCGCCGTGCACGGTGTCGGCGGCATCTTCGGCGTGCTCTGCGTCGGCATCTTCGCCAACGGCCGGTACGGCGCAGGCTGGAACGGTGCGGTCGATGGTGCGGGCAACCCGAAGAAGATCGAGGGCCTGATCGAGGGCAAACTCGGCCAGTTCGGTGCTCAGGCGCTCGGCGCAGTCGTCATCGTCACGGTCATTCTTGGCGTCGCATACGCATTCTTCAAGATCCAGGACAAGCTGACCAAGGGCGGCATCCGGCCGACCGAGGAAATGGAGATCGAAGGCATGGACTTGCCCGAGATGGGTGTGGTCGCCTACGTCGACTGATCTCGTCAGCGTCGATGAGTGCATCGAGGCTCCCGGGTGTGATCACCTCACATCCGGGAGCCTCTCTGCGCGACGACCGCAGATCGTGACAGAGCCGCACGTCGGCGACCGGCTGATGGCACCCGAGACCTAGCCCCATCCTTTCAGTAGGGCTTGGGTGGGGGGCCGGGCGTGGGCTGTGCGGTGTGCTGGGGGTGGATCAGGGTGGGGCTGTGGTCGTGTGGGGGGTGGTCGCACGCGTCGGTGTGGGGCTGCGTGGGGTGTTCGGTTGTGTTGCTGGTGCGGCGGCGGGACCTGGCGGTGTTGGTCAGGTGGTGTGTCGGAGTTGGTGGCAGCGATCGAACGCGTCGACGAGCTCGTTGGCCCAGGGCCAGCCGGCGGCGATGCGGAGTCGGGTTTGGTGGCCGGTGCGGGCGATCAGCCCAGCGGCGTGCAAGAGCGTGTAGCGGAGCCGTTTCGGTTCGGCTTTGGCGAGGTCACCGTCGAGGCAGAGATGTTGGC
>JAYVOI010000210.1:0-9990 GCA_043758005.1 Ilumatobacteraceae bacterium | reverse complement strand
TAGACAGATACAACCTGGTCAAGATCAGTTTTCGATCAAGATTTCAGTCGTGCCGACCACGCCGAGATGCGAAACAGCCGCCCTCGGGGACGGCCAGCGGACCTGGTCGCTCACCAACGTCACTCGCGAGGAATCTGGCGCAACGGACTGTCGACGTCCGTCGCACGGATGTGGAGCGGGTGGCTCGAAACTCGTGGGTCCTGAGCCAGCACAGCCTTCCACCGGTCTGGCTCGGAGGGGATGGGCCAGCATGGCATTGCTCAGCCCGAGCGCGTCGTTGTTGTCGCCGCGGCGACCACCTTGCGGGATCGTGCTGACCCCTCACCGTTCGACGCCGACCGCTCCTCTCGGGTGTTGTCCACAGGGCCGGCGTTGTGGATTGCGTCCGAGACGCGCGAACGAGGTGAACGCCGACGCCGTGACGAACCTCACAGGTCCTCGCCCTGACGATCGGACGCGGTGGCACCTGCCCGTTCTCGTGAACTTGGGCCGCCCTGGCGCCGTTGCCACGTCACATGTTCGTGTGGCTGGGCCCACCTGGGCAGCGACAAACGTTGAGAGTACGACCCTCGGGGACCGCTATCGGGCGAGGGGCTTGTACTTCAGGCGGTGCGGCGTGTCGGCGTCGGCGCCCAACTCCTTGTGGCGCTGGACCTCGTACTCGCTGAAGTTGCCTTCGAACCAGCGGACCTGGCTGTCGCCCTCGAACGCCAACACGTGTGTGGCGACGCGGTCGAGGAACCAGCGATCGTGGCTGATCACGACGGCACAGCCGGGGAAGTTCTCCAGCGCCGTCTCCAGGGCACGCAACGTGTCGACGTCGAGATCGTTGGTCGGCTCGTCGAGCAGCAAGACGTTGCCACCGTTCTTCAGGATCTTGGCAAGGTGCACGCGATTGCGTTCGCCACCCGACAGGTCGCCGACACGCTTTTGCTGATCACTGCCCTTGAAGTTGAAGCTGGCGCAGTAGGCGCGTCCGTGGATCTCACGGTTTCCGACCTTCATGTGCTCGACCCCGCCGGTGATCTCCTCGTAGACGGTCGCGTCGGGATCCAAGGTGTCGCGTGATTGATCGACGTAGGCGAGGTCGACCGTGTCGCCGATGGTGACCTTTCCGTCGTCGACGTGCTCCTGCCCGGTCAGCATCTTGAACAGGGTGGTCTTGCCGGCGCCGTTCGGACCGATGATGCCGACGATCCCGGCGCGGGGGAGCGAGAACGACAGCTCCTCGATCAGCAGGCGATCGCCGAAGCCTTTGCGCAGTCCGGCCACCTCGATCACCGTGTCGCCCAATCGACGTCCGACCGGGATGGCGATCTCCAACCGGTCGGGCCCGCGCTCGGCTGCCTCGGCCTCCAGCTGCAACTTGTCGTACGCGGCGAGGCGGGCCTTGCCCTTGGCCTGGCGGGCCCTGGGCGCCATTCGCACCCATTCGAGCTCGCGCTGCAAGGTGCGCTGGCGAGCCTCGTTGCCCTTCTCCTCGCGTGCGAGTCGCTCCTGCTTCTGCTCGAGCCATGACGAGTAGTTGCCTTCGAAGGGAATGCCGCGGCCGCGATCGAGCTCGAGGATCCACTTGGCGACGTTGTCGAGGAAGTAGCGGTCGTGGGTGATCGCGACGACGGTCCCGGGGTACTCCTGCAGGAACCGCTCCAACCACTCCACGCTCTCGGCGTCGAGGTGGTTGGTCGGCTCGTCGAGCAGCAACAGGTCGGGACGGCTCAGCAGCAGGCGGCACAGCGCGACCCGGCGACGCTCGCCACCCGACAGCGTGCTGACATCGGCATCGTCGGGAGGGCACCGCAGGGCGTCCATGGCGATCTCGACGTTGCGTTCCAGGCTCCACGCATCGGTTGCGGCGATCTTGTCCTCGAGCTCGGCCTGCAGCGCGCCGATCTTGTCGTAGTCGGCATCGGGGTCGCCCCACATCGTCATCACGTCGTTGTAGCGGTCGATGATCGATTGCACTGCGGCAACGCCGTCCATGACGTTGCCCTTCACATCCTTGGTGGGGTCGAGGTCGGGCTCCTGGGCGAGGTACCCAACGGTGAACCCGGGCGTCAGCCGGGCCTCGCCGCTGTAGCCGTCGTCGAGACCGGCCATGACGCGCAACAGACTCGATTTGCCGGCGCCGTTGGCGCCCAGCACACCGATCTTCGCTCCCGGGTAGAACGACAACGAGATGTTCTCGAGCACCGTGCGATCAGGCGGGTAGACGCGGGCGAGCTTGTAGCAGGTGTAGATGAATTCGTGGGCCATGGCGGGGGACAATCTACGGCGCTGCATCGCTAGGCGCGACCCCATCGTGGTGCTACGTTCACGCCCATCGGTCTTCGTTTCAACGAAAGAGGTGCTTCCAGTGCTTGCAGATGGGTTGTTCAGCCGCTTGGGGATTGGTCAGTTCGGTTTGCGCTGGCTCCACATCCTCGCCGGCATCACGTGGATCGGGTTGTTGTACTACTTCAACTTCGTGCAGGTCCCGGCGTTCGCCGCATTCGGTGACGAGGCTCGGGCACGAAACATCGCGATCGACAAGGTGGCGCGCAAGGCGCTGTGGTGGTTCCGGTGGTCGGCGCTCAGCACCTTCGTCATCGGCATCTTGATCACCATGGTCACCAAGGACTACTTCTCCAACGACTTCGGCAAGCAGGCCGGTGGCATCGGGATCGTCACCGGCATGCTGCTCGGCACCATCATGATGCTCAACGTGTGGGGCGTGATCTGGCGCAACCAGAAGGTCGTGCTGGCAAACGCCGCCAACCTGATCGCCGGCGGCGAGGCCGACCCCGGCGCCGCGGCTGCCGGCCGCAGGGCGTTCATGGCGTCGCGTCAGAACGTGGTGTTCTCCGTCACCATGCTGTTCTTCATGGTGTTCAAGACGCACAGCCCGGTCAGCGGCGAGCTGGTGAGCAGTGGCAACATGGGCACCTACTGGGCCATTGCCATCGTCATCATCGCCGTCTTGGAACTGAACGCGCTCGGTCTGATGCCGTGGAAGGCAACGCCCAACAAGGGCCTCAACATGATGTACGACGGCCCGGGTGTCCGCAACGTGCTGGTCAGCGCGTTCGGGGTGTGGTTCGTGTTCATGATCCTCAGCGAGATCTTCCTGAAGGCCTGAAGCGCTTCGTTCTGAACCGCGTCGCTCTGAACCCGCCGCGCCTCAGGTGATCGTGAGGGTGGCCTTCATGTTGCCGTGGCCGGCGATCGTGCAGATCACCTTGTAGACGCCGGCCGGCAGCGAGTAGTCCAAGGTGTGCACGTCGTTGCGGCCCTTCACATCGAGCGCAACGCCTTGGTCGACGTTTTCTGCGTTGAGCAGGTGGAGGTTGTGCGGCAGGCTGGAGTTGTTCCTCAGTGCCAGCGTGATCTTTCCATTGACCGGCGTGGCGGTGTAGGTCTTGGCGTCCCAGGCGATGCCCTCGATCGCCGTGATCACCGTCGCGTTGGCCGGCGTCGTACCACCGCTGCCGCTGCCGCTGCCGCCCGAGCCGCAGCCGACCAGGGAGAGAGCAACGAACGGAACGGCGACCAGGGTCCGAAATTTCATGGCAAAAATATATAAGTCGAGGCTTCGGAAAAGCAACCGAGGGTGACGGACGACAGCGAGCCCTCAAAACTTCACCTCGACAAGTACGCTCACACGACGATGACAGCAATTGATTCTGCGGGGTCGGGATTCGGCGCCAACTCGTGGCTCGTCGAGGAGATGTACGAGCAGTTCCGGTCGGATCCGGGTTCGGTCAGCGAGACGTGGCGGGAGTTCTTCTCCGACTACAAGCCGGCGATCGCACTGGTCGTGGCTGCACCCGGGTCGTCGGGGACGCCTGGACCCGTCGCCTCCGCGGCGTCGCCGTCGGACGGGTCTCCGGCGCCAGCAGGTGCGGCATTGCAACCGGCAGCCGAGGAGCTGGGCGACCCCATCCGTGGTGCGGGTGCGGCGATCGCGGCCAACATGGAGCGCAGCTTGTCGGTGCCGACGGCAACGAGCTTCCGTAACATCCCCGCCAAGTTGCTCGAGGTCAACCGCAAAGTGATCAACGGCTACCGCAGCCGCAGCGGGCAGGGCAAGGTCAGCTTCACCCACCTGATCGGCTATGCGGTCGTGCGGGCGATCGCCGACGCGGTTCCCAACATGGGCAACTCGTATGTCGCCGGCGCCGATGGCAAGCCGCGCATCGTCCGCAACCCATCGGTCAACATGGGCCTCGCCGTCGACGTCGACAAGGGCGATGGCACGCGCACGCTGGTCGTGCCGGTGCTCCGCAATGCCGACACCCAGGACTTCATGGGGTTCCTCACTGCCTACGAAGGCCTGATCCGCAAGGTCAAGGGCAACAAGCTCGCCGTCAGCGACTTCCAAGGCGCAACGATCACGCTGACCAACCCCGGCACGATCGGAACGGTGCAGAGCGTGCCGCGACTGATGCCCGGGCAAGGTGTCATCGTCGGTGTCGGAACGATCGACTACCCGGCCGAGTTCCAGGGCGCCGACGAGCGCGCCCTCGGTTCGCTGGGTGTCAGCAAGGTCGTCACGATCACCAGCACGTACGACCATCGCATCATCCAAGGCGCCGAGAGCGGCATGTTCTTGAAGCGGGTGCACGAACTGCTGCTGGGCGATCACGAGTTCTACGAAGAGGTGTTCAAGAGCCTCGGGGTGCCGTACGAGGCGGTCAAGTGGCGCGTCGACCTCAGTCCGATCGACAGCGAGGAGGCGATGCTGCACAAGCAGATGCAGATCGCCACGCTGATCCGGGTGCATCGCGTTCGCGGTCACCTGATCGCCGACCTCGATCCGCTGCGTTGGAAGGAGCCCGACCTCCCCATCGAGCTCGATCCGGCAACGTACGGCCTGACGATCTGGGACCTCGACCGCGAGTTCCTCACCGGTGGGGTCGGTGGGTACGAGAAGATGAAGCTCGGCGATCTCCTCGGAGTACTGCGCGACGCGTACTGCCGATCGATCGGCATCGAGTACATGCACATCCAAGACTTCGCCGAGCAGCGCTGGATCCAGTCGAAGGTCGAAGGGGTGCAGCCAGTCGTCACCAAGGAGCGCAAGCAACGAATCGTCGAGCGGCTCAATGCCGCTGAGGCCTTCGAGAAGTTCCTGGCGACGAAGTACGTCGGCACCAAGCGGTTCGGCCTGGAAGGCTCGGAGTCGGCCATCCCGATCCTCGACCAGATCCTGTCGATGGCCGCAGACGCGGGCCTCGACTCTGCTGCGATCGGCATGGCCCACCGCGGCAGGCTCAGCGTGCTGGGCAACGTGATCGGCAAGAGCTACGACCAGATCTTCAAGGAGTTCGAAGGCCACATCGACCCGATCTCCGTGCAGGGCTCGGGTGATGTGAAGTACCACCTCGGAGCGACCGGCAAGTACGAGAGCCCCAGTGGTGCCGACATCCGTGTCGAATTGGCCGCCAACCCGAGCCACCTCGAGACCGTCGACCCCATCGTGTTGGGCATGATGCGCGCTGCGCAGGATCGCATCGAGCCGCCCGGCTCGTTCCCCACGTTGCCGCTGCTGCTGCACGGCGACGCCGCGTTTGCGGGGCAGGGGATCGTCGCCGAGTGCTTGGCGATGAGCGACATCAAGGGGTACCGCGTCGGCGGGACCATCCACCTGATCATCAACAACCAGATCGGGTTCACGACGAGCCCGCAGTACGCACGCAGTTCGTTGTACTGCAGCGACGTTGCCAAGACGGTGCAAGCGCCGATCTTCCACGTGAACGGTGACGATCCCGAGGCATGTGTGCGTGTCGCCCAACTCGCCTTCGAATACCGCGAGACCTTCCACAAAGATGTGGTCATCGACATGGTGTGCTACCGCCGCCACGGGCACAACGAAGGCGACGACCCCAGCTACACGCAGCCGTTGATGTACAAGGCAATCGCCGAGCGGCGCAGCGTTCGCAAGTTGTACGTCGAGGCGTTGGTCAAGCGTGGCGAGTTGACGGTCGAGGAAGCCGAGGGCGCCTTGGCCGACTTCCAGAGCAAGCTCCAGGTCGCCCTCGACCAGACCCGAGCCCACGCCCCCGAGATTCACAAGGCTCCGAGGCCACCGAAGCCGCAGGGCGTGCTGCCGCACGTCGAGACCGGCGTCGAGCGCGCCCGCCTCGATGCGATCTTCGAGCACCTCACGGCGTACCCGCCTGACTTCACTCCTCACCCGAAGTTGGTTCGCCAGTTCGAGACTCGGGCCAAGACCTACCACGAGGCCGGCGAGGTCGACTGGGCCTCGGCCGAGGCCTTGGCGATCGGTTCGCTCGTGCTCGAGGGCACCCCGGTTCGGCTTGCTGGCGAAGACAGTCGCCGTGGCACGTTCAGCCAGCGGCACGCGGCCTTGATCGACTACGAGAACGAGCACGACTGGATCCCGCTCAACACGCTCGACGGCGCACCTGCCCGGTTCTGGGTCTACGACAGCTTGCTCAGCGAGTACGCCGCGCTCGGGTACGAGTACGGCTATGCGCACGCCAATCACGAGGCGTTGGTGATGTGGGAAGCGCAGTTCGGCGACTTCATCAATGGCGCGCAGATCATCATCGACCAGTACCTGGTCGCGGCCGAAGACAAGTGGGGCCAGTCGAACGGCCTCGTCCTGTTGCTGCCACACGGCTTCGAAGGCCAGGGCCCCGAGCACTCGTCGGCCCGCATCGAGCGGTTCCTCCAGTCGTGCGCCGAGGACAACATCCAGGTCTGCAACGCGACGACCGCGGCGCAGTACTTCCACCTGTTGCGTCGCCAAGTGCGCCGTGACGTGCGCAAGCCGCTGGTGTTGTTCACGCCCAAGGCACCGCTGCGCATGAAGGAGAGCCGATCGCCGATCGACGATCTTACGACCGGCTCGTTCGAGGAAGTGCTCGACGATCCCCACGTCACCGACCCCAACGCCGTTCGGCGGCTGGTGTTCTGCAGCGGGAAAGTCGCCTGGGACGCCATGGCCGAGCGCGATCGCCGGGCCGCACCGGTCGCCGTGATCCGCGTCGAGCAGCTTTACCCGTTCCCTTCCGAGCGGATGCTCGAGGTGCTGGCGCTGTATCCCAACGCCCGCGACCTCGTGTGGCTGCAGGAAGAGCCCGAGAACATGGGCGCCTGGAACTTCGTCGAAGCCCGCACCTGGCGCGTGAAGGAGCGCGGCTACGACCTGCATCACGTCTCGCGTGTCGAAAGCGGTAGCCCGGCGACCGGGACGAAGGCGATCCACGATCAGGAGCTCGCCGACCTGATGGACGAGACCTTCCACGATCTCTGATCCAACACCAACGGCTCGCCGCCTCAGGCGGCATCTCGTCGGGGTGGGCCGGTGGTCATGATCTGTCCGTCGGGGAGTTGGATGGTCAGTTGACGGTTCGGGCCGAGGGTGACGATCCAGCCGTCGTGGTGGATTCGCTGGTGGTGCCGTTCGCAGACCGGCAAGAAGTTGTCGAGGTCTGAGCGACCGTCGTGTTCCCACCAGATCACGTGATGCATCTTGGTGCGGCTGTACCTCACGCTGCAGCCAGGGATCGCACACGTCGCGTAGAGGCCATGGAGCGCCCGGCGTTGGGCCCGGTTCGCCAACCTGGTCGTGCGGCCCGAGTTGAGCTCGCCCGGCGCCTCGATGACCACCCCGTTGCGCACGACCACGGTGCACACCTTCGCCGTGCGATACAGATCGGCCAGCACCCGCTCGGGTAGCTCGACCGGCAGACCCCAATCGACCACCGGTTCGGCATCGGCGGTCGTGTGATCGACAACGACAACGATCTCCGGACGCCCCAACCGGGCACCGTTGCCATCGAGCGACGCGAGCAGCGCGTGAGCGCGCAGAAAGCCCTGCTTCTCCAACGCATCACTCGGGCACCCATCGGGCGCGGTGTCATGGAACAACGCTTCGACCTGAGCATCGAGACGGTTCTCCAACCGCAGCATCGTCTCCGGATCCCACGTCGCCGACCAGCGCCCCATCCCGGTCTCGCGATCGAGCCATGTGGTCAACCGCACCGCTCGACGCTGACGCTCCAACCGTTCCAACCCATCACCATCACGCTCCAACCGACGCGCCTCAGCACGCACCACCCGAGCGAACTCGTCCGCTGTGGACTGCTCGGCCACCACCACCAACCCGGGAGCCGCCTCGACCAGCTTGCTACGCGCCCCCGGCTCGAGCTGACGCAACACCCGGGTCAACACATCAACATGCTCACCCGACACCCGACCCGCCTCCAACGACCCACCGAACGACGGCACCACCTCCACCGTCCCAGCCCGCTGCAACACCACCTCGGCCTGACGCAACGACGTCCGCCCAGCCTCCGCCAACGACTTCTCCGGCCACGACGACAGCGACGCGATCGACCGAGCCAGGGCCACCTCGCGACCATCGACCCACGAGCGCAACCGGCGCAGATCATCAAGTGCAGCTCGCAACTCAACCAAATCGGCGCAGCCGGCATCGACCGCTGCTACCCGCCCGACCAGGCTCTGCACGTCTTGCGACCTCATGCTTCCCACTGTGCCAGAGGGGTGTAACAGAGTAGATGAAGACCCGACCGACGGGCGGTCAATCCCGTCGTCCGTCGCCCGTTGGGCCGATCGGAGCTGACATCGTGAAGCGCGGAGGAACGCTGTGGAGTTCGGGGTCCATCTTCCACTCATGGACTTTGGGGGTCATCCGCACACCCTCGATCATCTGATCGCCTTCACGACAGCTGCCGTCGATCAGGGCTTCAGTGCATTGTCGGTCAACGATCACTTGGTCATTTCGGTGCCCTGGCTCGACGGCCCTGTCGCGCTTGCGGCGGTCACGGAGCATTCAGGGGAGATGACGTTGGCGACGACGGTCGCGCTCTCGGTGGTGCGCGGCCCGGTGCCGTTGGCCAAGACGTTGGGGGCGATCGATCGTCTCTCCGGAGGTCGGCTGCTCGTCGCTGTGGGTCCGGGGTCATCGCGTGACGACTACGCAGCGGTCGGTGTCGATTTCTCCGAACGCTGGCAACGGTTCGACGAGACGATTGGCGCGCTGCGGGCGTTGTGGCGACCAGCCAGTGCGCCGCCGTTCGTCGGCCGCTTCTACTCGACAGAGGGACTTTCCTTGCGGCCACCGCCGGCAAACCCGGATGGGCCCCCGATCTGGGTGGGGAGCTGGGGCTCTGAGGCCGGACTGCGTCGTGCGGCCCGGCTGGCCGACGGCTGGCTGGCGTCGGCCTACAACACGACGCCGGAACTGTTCAGCGATGCCTGGCAACTGCTTCGCTCGAAGCTCGCCGATAGCGAGAAGGCTGCCGACAACTTCCCAAACGCGCTGGCGACGATGTGGTGTTACCTCACCGACGACCGCGCCGAAGCCGACCGCGTTCTCAGAGAGCGGCTGATTCCCGCCGTGCATCGGCCAGAGGGAAATGCTCCGCGAACGTCTCCCGATTGGTCCCCCCGAGATGTTCGCCGAGAAACTCGTGGCCTTCGCGAAGGCAGGCGTGCAACGCGTCTTCATCCGGCCGGTGGCCGACGAGCGCCACCAGCTCGAACGCTTCTGCAACGAAGTGCGACCGCTCGTCGCCGGTACGTAGACACCGCCCCTGTGGAGTACTTGGCGCCCACCCGGGTGCCTCGAAACACTCCACGGGGATGCACTGATCTAGGCGTGGATGTGGTGCAACGTGGTGAAGCGCGATCGAAAGTCGGTCGTTCTTGCGGCGACGGCCGACGCGTCACCCTGGAGCCCGTCGACGATCAGGTCGGCGAGCTCGGGCATGTCGGCCGGCGTCATGCCCCACCGCACGATCTCGGGCGTGCCGAGTCGCAAACCCGACCACTCGTCGCCGCCGGGCAGGCCGATGGCACAGGCCAAGATGTTGGCCTCGCGCAACCTCAGTGCAGCCTGGTGCCCGCCGTTCCAACGGGTTGCATCAACGGCGAACTGATGCGAGGTCGTGTAGCCCTGCTCGGTCGAGTACACCGGCATTCCTGCGCCCGCGAGCGCTTCCGCCAGTGCAGCGGCCG
>JAYVOI010000209.1:0-4312 GCA_043758005.1 Ilumatobacteraceae bacterium | reverse complement strand
CGTCGCCAGTCGCCAACGACGTGCCGTCGCTCAACGCGCCGCCACCGAGTGCGACGAACACGTGGACGTGCTGGTCGGTCGGCACGGTGACGGAGGTGCCGGCGGCGAGGCGTCCGCCCCACAGCACGGCATCCTTCTGATGAATCGCGACAGCACCCTCGTGGCCATTCCCCGATGCGATCGGCACGAGTTGGCCGGTGGCCAGGGCCTCGTTGATGTCGCGCTGTTCGTATCCGGGATCCACACCTGCGGCATCGGGTAGCACCCACATCTGCACGAAGTGGACTGGCTCGCTGTCGCTGGCGTTCTGCTCGCTGTGGCGGATGCCGCGGCCGGCCGACATGCGTTGCGCCAGGCCGGGGTAGAGCACGCCGTAGTTGCCCTCGCTGTCGCGATGCTCGAGCTTGCCGGAGAGCACCCAGGTGACGATCTCCATGTCGCGGTGGCCGTGCGTGCCGAAGCCGCCGCCGGGGGCGACGGTGTCGTCGTTGTTGACCAGCAACAGGCCGTGGCCGCCATCGCCCTCGCGATAGTGGCCACCGAAGTTGAAGGAGTGCTTGGAGTCGAGCCAGTCGATGTCGGTGAGGAAGCGATCGGCTGCTCGTTGAACGGTCAAAGTCATGATCGTTCCAACATAGTTGCGCGCACAACTATTCCCGTCACGGTCACCCGACGGGGTTTCCGTACATCTCCAGCAGTGGGTCGCTGATCAGCTCCAAGCGCTCGCCGTCGGGCCCGCGGAAGTACAGCGACGAGCCGTCGACGTGGGCGTACTCGATGTGCTCCTGGTCGAGGCGGGCCTTCAGCTGCTCCCACGTGGAGCGTTCGACCGAGATGGCCAGATGATGGTGGCCGCCCAGCACCTCTTGGTACGGCCCGAGGTCGAGGCCGGGTAGATCGAAGTAGGCCAGCGTGTTGCCGTGGCCGATGTCGAAGAAGAAGTGTGTCGAGCCCTCGTAGTCGCGGTTCTCGAACATCTCGATCAGTGGAAAGCCGAGCACACCCTGGAAGAACTGCACGGTGCGTTCGACGTCGCTGCTGATGAGGGCGACGTGGTGCACGCCACGTGCGGTGCTGGTGGGTCGTTCCGAACGCGGGGCCAGGTACTGGGCGCTGAGCTCGGCGCGGCGGGTCGCCAGGCGGGTTCGTTGGTCGGTGTCGGGGGTCATAGTGGCAACTCCACGGGGTCGGTCGGCAACGGACAGAAGATCATGGTGCTGGCGCCGGCCGCCACCCAGCGCTGGGCTTGGGCGACCCACGTGGATGGATCGCCGCCGATGACCAGTTCGTCGAGCGGCACCAGTTCGTCGCCGTAAGCGGCGAGCTGGCTGGCGAACCGGGGCAGGGCCATCTTCTCGGCCATCATCGCGTCGAGCGCGGCGACGTCGGCGCTGGCCTGCACGAACGCGGTGAACTTCGGCGCAGCACCGATCTGGGCGCGAACCTGCTGGAGGTAGCGCGGTCCCGACCACTCGGCAAAGATCACCCCGGCGCCGACCTCCGCCGCCAGCGCCATCGACCGCGGTCCGCGCACGCCGAGCGAGATCGGTGGCACGACCTGGGCAGGATGGGCCAGCCGGACCGCGTCGAGGTGCACGTGGTCGCCGTCGAGCGTGACGGTGTCGCCTTGGAGCAATCGGGTTGTGGCGACGACGGTTTCACGCAGCGACGACATCCACGAGGTGGGGACCGCGCCGACCTGCTCGATCCAGAAGTCGACACCGTGGCCGAAGCCCATGTGGAAGCGGCCCGGGAACATCTGCGCGAGCGTGGCGATCTCCATGGCGGTGTACGCCGCGTTGCGAACCACGGCCGGGGCGATGCCGATGCCGACGTTGAGGCGAGTGGTGACCGCCAGTGCCGCAGTGGCCTGGGTGAAGCCACCATGAAAGGTCAGGTCCTCGACGACCCACATCTCGTCGAGATCGTGGGCCTCCACTTGGCGGGCGTAGTCGAGCAACCGGTCGGCCGGCCACTCCCTGCGGAACATGACGCCGTAGGTGGTCATGGTGCGGCGACCGATGTCGTGGTCGACCCGGGGACCCGTGCCAACTGGGCGATGCTCTGCCATGTCGCCGGAGCATCGAAGCCGAGCGCCCACAGCGAGACCGCGCCGAGCCGTTCGGTGCGAGCCAGGTCGATGCGCTGGCGAGCGCCCTCTGCGTCGACGTAGTGCACTTCGCGCGTCTGGGTGCAGGTTGCTGTTCCGTCGGTGACTTCCAACTGGTAGGTGAACGAGGACTCGCCGGTCACTGGGTCAAACACCGGCGTGGCCGTTCGTTTGGAGAGCAGTTCGTCGATGTTCCGTTGGCTCACGCTGGTCTTTCCCTCTTGATCGGCTGGACATGTCCCCACCGTAGCGATCGGCCAGTTGTAGCCGTACAGCGCGATGCCGAGCACCAGCTTGCTGTCGTCGCCCACAGTCTTCTTGGCGGCCGAGATCGCCTGCCGGACGAACGCCAGCGGAGCGATCGGCCCAGCCTTTCCGGTCGAGTAGTCGTAGGCCATGATTCTGATCTGGTCGACATGTGGGGCCATGCCCTTGTAGTCGTACACCCAATAGCCGCTGGTATCGGTGCGCCTGCTGTCCTTGATGTACGGCACGCTGACCGTCAGCGTGCGGCCATCGGCGTGCAGCCGGTTGCCGAGCTCGGTGATGAAGTCGATCCACAGCGGACGGGTCGTCTCCCACGTGGCCTTGCTGTCCGCGAATGCGAACTGCTCGTAGTCGATGTCGATGCCATCGAAGCCGTTGGTCGCAGCCAGGTCGGCGATTGCGGCGACATGTGTGGACCGGGCCGTCGGGTCGGCGAGCATGGCGGCCATGCCTCCGGCGGGCATGGCGTCGACGATCGAGGGCACGACCTTCGTGCCCGCCGAGCGGGCCGCCGACACGAAGCCGGCAGCGGTCTCGGGCGCCAGGTTGCCATCGACGCTGATGGTCGTCGCGTCGTGTGTCGAGTACCAGAACGGCGACACCTCACGCAACATCCGACCGTTGGTCGCCAGTGATTGCTGCGCGTCGGGCAGGGCCCAGTACGGCGCCCATGCGTCGATCGGGATGTCGATCGGTGGCGGTGGCGACGGGGGATCAGGTCGTGTCGCCACAAAGCCTGCACCGGCCAACGCCAAGAGAAACACGCTGGCGGACAGCGCCAGGCCGCGCCGCCGAGCCTGCGGCGTGATCAGGTTGTCGACGTGCAGTTCGGTCAGCGAGCCGACTTGGCGATGACCGCGCCCCGCCGGCACCTCGACGATGTGGGGGATCGCCACGACGTGACACCCGGCTGCGGTGGCAGAGCGCACACCCGTCGGCGAGTCCTCCAGCGCCACACAATCACGCGGCGAAACCGACAGGGCACGGGCGGCGGCAAGGTATGGCTCGGGGTGCGGCTTGCCCCGGCGCACCTCGTCGCCGACGATCGTCGCCGCGAACGAGCCGGGCGGCAGTTCGGCCACGATCGCGTCGGCCAACCGGCGCCACGACATGGTCACCAGCGCGCACGGGATCTTCTCGACCCGCAGTTCCGCCAGCAGATCGCGCGCCCCGGGCCGCCACGGCACCTGGCGGCGCACGCGGGCGATCACACCGTCGAGCAGTTGGTTGACGATCTCGTCGATCGGCAGGTCCACGTCGCCGTGCTCGCGGATGTAGCGGGCCGACTCGCGCAGGTCGCTGCCGACGATCGCATGCGCGTGGTCGAGGCTCCACGCGCCGCCGTGCGCCTCGACCAACTCGAACTCGCACTCGATCCAGTACGGCTCGGTGTCGACCAGGGTGCCGTCGAGATCCCACAGGACGGCGGCGGGTCGATGTGTCGTCATGAGGTGTTCAGTCTGGCGGGTCGGGTACCGGGATCGGCGGCATCGCGACGTGGGCGCGACCCTACGAGAAGCGGGTGATGAAGCCCCGGCGGCGGAAGCTGCGCAGCATCAGCCACGAGAACGTGAACCCGCCGATCACGAAGAACACCGAACCGACCAGGCCCGTGACGATGCTGCGGGTCGGCAGCGGCTTGCCCGCCAGCACTTGGCGCATGGCGTCGAAGGCCTGGGTGCTCGGCAGCACCTTGGAGATGGGCCGCAGTGCCCGGGGCAGCGATTCGACGGGGTTGAACGCACCGGACAGCGCCATGAGGATGAAGTTGCTGCCCCACGTGAGGATCTCGGCCCCTTGGCCGAAGCGCAGGACGGCACCGATCCCGGCGATGCCGAGGCCCCAGCCGACGATCATCAGGATCAGCGAGATCGGGACGAGCGACCACCCGATCGCGGTCGTATCGAAGCCGAAAAACGCGTACGCGGTGATCGA
>JAYVOI010000208.1:0-10009 GCA_043758005.1 Ilumatobacteraceae bacterium | reverse complement strand
CGCTGCACCGCCAGGAGGCGAAGCGGCTCGCCGAAGCGCTCGATCTCGAGCAGATCCGGTTGCCGCTGATCGCTGCGCAATCACTCGACCCCGACGCGATCCAGGGACTGTCGCAACGACTGGGAGCGCGCCGTGAGTGATCTCGAAGCGCTGATCTCGACCGCCGATGTGGTCGTGTGCTGCGGCTCGGGTGGGGTCGGCAAGACCACCACCGCCGCGGCACTCGGGCTGCAGGCGGCACGCAATGGGCGTCGCTGTGTGGTCGTGACGATCGACCCTGCGAAGCGACTTGCCGACGCCCTTGGCGTGCCCGGCGGGTTGACCAACGATCCGATCCAACTGCCGATCGATGAGCCCGGCGAACTGTGGGCGCTGATGCTCGACGCCGCATCGACGTTCGACGGCCTGGTGCTGGCCAACGCCGCCAACCCCGAGCAGGCGAACCGGATCCTGACCAACGGGTTCTACCGCAACATCGCCGGCTCGCTGGGTGGCACGCAGGAGTACATGGCGGCCGAGCGGCTGCTGGCGCTGCACCTCGACCAGCGCTTCGACCTGGTGATCGTCGATACCCCACCCACCCGCAACGCGCTCGACTTCCTCGACGCGCCGCGCACGCTCGCCCGCTTCCTCGACCACCCGGTCTTCAAGCTGATGATGATGCCGACGCGTCGCGGCCTGCGCGTGTTGAGCATCGCCGCCCAACCATTGCTGCGATCGATCGGCAAGGTCATCGGCACCGAGGTGCTGGCCGATGCACTCGCCTTCTTCCAAGCGTTCGATGGGATGGAGACCGGGTTCCGCAACCGCGCTGACGAGGTGATCGAGTTGCTGCACGGCGAGACCACGCGATTCGTGCTCGTGGCCTCGCCGCGTGTCGACACGATCGACGAGGCGCGCTACTTCGCCGACCGGTTGGAAGACAAGGATCTGGTCGTCGGCGCGATCATCGTCAACCGGGCGACGCCGGATTTCGGCGAGCCCACCGGCAAGCGTCCACGCCGCCTCGCCGACGCTGCCCTCTACGACAACCAGGCCCAGTTGCACGCGCTCGCAGTGGGCGAGCATGCCCAGATCGCCCCGCTGGTCACCGACACCGGTCGCCAGCCGACGTGGGTGCGGCTGTTGCCGGGCGACGTGCACGAGCTCGAGGCGCTCGACACGATCCGCTCGCTGCTCTTCACCGGTTCAGCGGCCGCGCAACCGAGCCGGTAGGGTCGGCGTCGTGCACATCCTGGTCGCAACCGACGCCGACTACGTCCTCGACGACATCACCGCCGCACTCGGCGGGCCCGACGTCTCGTTCACCGTCTGCCGCAACGGCCGCGACGTCTCCGACGTCGTCGAGGCCCGCACCCCCGATCTGGTCGTGCTCGATCTGCAGATCGGCTCGATGGGCGGCATGGCCGTGACCATGGCGCTGCGGCTCGACGAGAGCTCGGGTGCGCTGCCCCACGTGAACGTGTTGATGCTGCTCGACCGTCAGGCCGACATCCACCTCGCCAAGCGCTGCGCCGCCGACGGATACCTGGTCAAGCCACTGAACCCGCTGAGCCTGAAGCGTGCAGCACGAGCAATCCTCGCGGCCGCAGCAGCCGAGCCGGGGCCCGAGGCCGACGACGAAGCGGCAGGTTGGCAATCACCTGAGGAAGAACCCGCCCCCGTCGGATAGATTGCACACGCACTTTCGGGGTGTAGCGCAGCTTGGTTAGCGTGCCACGTTCGGGACGTGGAGGTCGGAGGTTCAAATCCTCTCACCCCGACCATTTGAAGGCGAGCAAGTCACCGAATCTCCGGTGCAACCGGATATTTCGTGACGTGCCTCAGTGATCGACCCCGATGAGCCAGCGGATCACGTTGCGAGTGACCCGTTGCACGAGCGGGTCGGTGTCGAGGCCGTAGCACCAGTCGGTGGTGCCGGCGTTGAACACGCGGCCCTTGCCCTTGGTGAAGGTGCCGACCACGGCATGGTTGTGGGCGATGCGGGCGATGTTCTCGGGCGACGCCGAGCCGAACAGACCGGCGGCCACGCCCTCGAGATCACCGGGCGGCTGCGGGTCGGCCCACAGCGCGGGCGGCGCCTCGCAATACCTCGGCGTGATCGAGATCAACCTGGCCGGCGCGGTCGCCAGTACTTCCAGGCCGGGCGGCGAGCCGTCGGCGTACGTCGGCACCGGGTCGCCGTTCACCATCGTCAGTTCGCACCCATCGACCTCGTAGCCGACGATCCGCGATGATGCCCCCAGCTGATCGCCGTAGCGCAGATCGGTGCCGGCGAACACCGGGTGATCAGGTCGGTGGATCGAGTAGCCGCCGGAGCTGCGAGGCGTGGCCTTGCCGACTCGCGCGTACCCGCCGCGGGTGAAGCTGAGCCCGGTCGTCTGTGCCTCCGGACGACCCACCGAAGGCAGCGACCACATCGAGGTGAGGAAGCGGTGATCGGCAGTCCCAGCAACAGGATCGCGCGCTTCGGCCTGACCCTTGTAGCAAACCATCGTGCGGCCGTCGTCGTCATACCGCACCTGCCAGAAGCAGGTGTTGCCGGACAGGATCGCCCATGATCCACCGCCCTCGACGAACGCGTCGGCGCGGTCGCGCATGCCCGACGACCAGTACTCGTCGTGGCCGATGCTCAACATCAGCCGCTGACCATCGAGCACCTCGGGATGGAACTCGAGATCGGAGTTGACGGCGAAGTCGAGGGTCAGGCCTTCCCCCTCCGCCCAGCTGACGAAGCGACGTTCCCAGTTGTGCCAGCTACTGGACGCGCACCACATCGGGTAGTCGAAGTCGTCGAGGTATTGCTGCAATTGCAGGTGCTCCTCATCGGGCTCGTCGGGAAGGCTGGCGACGCGGCCGTCGTAGGCCACATCGTCGGGCGCGGCCGGGCGGCGCAGGTACCCACGCTCCAGCGGTCGATCGAACGAGACCTTCACTGCGCCGCTGTAGAGGCACTTCCCGCCCCACTGGTTGTAGGCGTTGTAGGTGTTGGTGGCGAGGACCACGATGGCGTCGGCCGACGTCGTGGCCGCCGGGCGCACGACGAAGAATGCCTGCGACGTCGCGGCCTCGCCGCTCTCGCCGTCGGCGTGCAGCGTGACCTCGTAGAAGCCCGAAGACCAGGCAGGGTCGACGTCCACCGTGAACGCGACCGGCCATCCGCAGCCCACTGCGTAGGCGTCGTCGGGATACGGGTGCTCGCCGATCGCGATGCCGTCGCGGCGCCACACCTCCACACGCTCGCGGCCGATTCTGGCGATCGACGCGGTGACCGAGGATGCTCTGCTGCTGCAACGGAGCTCGACGACATCACCGGCCCGGTAGCTCTGCCGATCGGCATATCCCTCGACCAGCGGCCACCTGGTGAAGATCTGGTTGATCATCGTCACGTCCTTTGCTGCGTCGTTGCGTCGTTGCTGCATCCTCGCGACCACCACCCACGGGTGGCGAAACGGAGCACCGAAGCGCCCATGTTTCGTCTTCATGCACAATCACGTTCACAGCGATTGATCACGCGCGCACGATGGGAATCGACTGACGACGTAAGCCTTAGGACCACAATGAGCGCCGGACGGTTACGCCCTTCGACCGATACCAAATGACTCGTTGACGATTCCTTGACGGAGGTCCATCGTCATGGGATTCCGCCGGGCATCGGGCCTCGGGGGAACAATTGGGAGGGACGGAGCATGAAGGGACGGGCTTCTGCTACTGCGCGCCTTGACGGGCGTCGCGCAGCTGTTGCGAGATGGACATCGAGTCCGGATCGTGACCCACTGACATGAGGCACATACACAGCGTGGCGATTGGCGCTGTCGATCTGCGGCAGGACACTGCGGCAGCACCAATCGCCTTAGATACGCGCGGTCACCGAAGACTCAATGTCGGCGCCGCTGTCGACAAACTCGATCACGACCTCATCGTGTTCGCTCGCAAGGCGTATCCGTGGGTGGCACGAGGCGCCCTCTTCATCGTCTTCTTCTGGTTCGGCATCGTCAAACTGTTCGGTGTCAGCGAAGCCACCGGGCTCGCCAAGGCGTTGACCGCGAAGACGGTCGGCGAGGCGCACTTCCACGCGCTGTTCAACACCTTGGCGGTGCTCGAGTGCGTGATCGGCGTGCTGTGCCTGATCCCCAGGTTCACCCGAGTTGCGGTGGCGATGCTGCTGACGCACATGGCGGTGGTCTGCGCCCCGCTGGTGTTGGTACCGGGGCTGACGTGGCAGGCCGTGCTGGTGCCGACCATGGACGGCCAGTACATCATCAAGAACGTGCTCGTGATCGCCGCAGCATTCGGGCTGGCGGCCAACGCGCCGCCGCGCGCCAAGAACGCGCCGGCGACTCGCCCCGATCTGGCCGAGCATCTGTGGCCCCGTACCGAGCGCAAGTCGGTTCGGCACGCGCTCGGCGCCGGCCACGATCCGCACGTTGGCCACAACGTGCCGAAGTCCCGCCGCCCGACCAACGTTCACGCTGTTGCGGAAACGACCAGCAGCGAGGTCGGGTAGCGGTTGCAGCGGATCTGTGTAGCGCCCACCGCTAGGGTGCGCCGGCGTGGACCTCGATGCATTCCAGCGGTTGATCGACGCGACCTTTGGCGAGCGGGACCGGGCGCGCGGCGTACCGAGCTCGGTTGCGTGGCTGGCCGAGGAGGTCGGCGAACTGGCGCAGGCGGTTCGCAAGGGCACGCACGAGCAGCAGGTGCACGAGTTTGCCGACGTACTGGCCTGGCTGACGTCGCTGGCCAACCAAGTCGGCGTCGATCTCGACGAGGCGGCAGAGCGGTACGCCGACGGCTGCCCGCGCTGCGCCTCGATCCCCTGCACCTGTCCCTGACCCTGTGGAGTGTTTGGCGCCCACCTGGGTGCCTCGAGACACTCCACTCGGGTTAGAGGTACAGCTCGGCGATCTGGACGGCGTTGAGAGCCGCACCTTTGCGGAGGTTGTCGTTGCTGACGAACAACACCAGGCCACGCCCACCATCGACCGTCGAGTCCTGGCGGATGCGGCCGACGTAGCACGGATCCTGCCCAGCTGCCTCGAGCGGGGTCGGGACGTCGCTGAGCACGACGCCCGGCGCGGCGCCGAGCACCTCGATGGCTCGTGCAACGCTGATGGGCCGTTCGAACTCGGCGTTGATGCTCAGCGAGTGGCCAGTGAACACCGGCACCCGCACGCAGGTGCCACTGATGCGAAGGTCGGCGATGTCGAGGATCTTGCGGCTCTCGTTGCGAAGCTTCTGCTCCTCATCGGTCTCCAGCGAATCGTCGTCGACGTACTTGCCGGCGTACGGCAAGACGTTGAAGGCGATCGGCTTGACGAACTTGGTAGGAGTGGGGAAGGCCACCGCGGAACCGTCGTGGGTGAACTCACGCGCCCGGTCGACCACTTCGCGGGCCTGCTTGTCGAGCTCGTCGACGCCGGCCAGACCGCCACCGCTGACGGCTTGATAGGTGGACGTGATCAGGCGAACGAGACCGGCCTCGTCGTGCAGCGGCTTCAGTACCGGCATCGCGGCCATCGTGGTGCAGTTGGGGTTGGCGATGATGCCCTTGCGGGCGTTGGCGATCTCGCCCGGGTTGACTTCGCTGACGATCAGCGGCACGTCGGGATCCATGCGCCACGCCGACGAGTTGTCGATCACGATCACACCGGCGGCGGCGAACTTGGGTGCCAACTCGCGCGACGACGCTGCACCGGACGAGAACAAGGCGATGTCGAGACCCGACGGGTCCGCGGTCGCGGCGTCTTCGACGGTGATCGGCGAACCCTTCCAATCGAGGGTGGTCCCGGCGGATCGCGACGAGGCGAAGTAGCGGATCTCTGAGACAGGAAAGTTGCGCTCCGCGAGGATCTGACGCATTGCCGCGCCCACCTGGCCGGTCGCACCGACGACACCAATTTTCATGGCCCAAAGGCTAACGCCAGGTCAGGTCCGGCGATCGAGAATTTCCCGCGGGCTCAGCGAACGGTGCCGACCAGCCACCAGTGGCTGCGATTGACGCCTTCGAAGGTCTCGTCGGTGGTGCCGGCGATCGCGAAGCCGCGTCGCTTCGGGGAGCGCACCAGTTTGACGTCGCTCAACCGCTGGCCAACCGAGGTCATCACCTCCGTCGGCGACAGACGGTTGGCCTGCCAGCCCAGGCGAGCCAGCGAACGGTGCCGGGAGATGGCCGGGCCGAGCTTGGGAACTCGCCACAGACCACGCACGACCTTTCCGGCCGGCCACAGCACGGCATCGCTGGCAGTCCAGGTGCGGTAGTTCAGCACCACGTGCCCACCGGGGCGCACGACCCGCACCGCCTCGCCGGTCAACCACAGGGCATCGTCGTGATGGCAGTGCTGGAACGTGATGTAGCTGAAGGCCATGTCGGCGGTGGCATCGGGCAGATCGATGGTGCGGCCGTCGGCGACCGGGCTGGTCTGCAGCCGCTCGGGACGGCCGAACTGCGCAACGGTCTCGCGACACCGTTCCAGGAACGCGGCGTCGAGGTCGCAGGCGACAACCCGAGCAAACATGCGAGTGAAGCTGGCCGTCATCCGCCCGATCCCCGAACCGATCTCGACCAACGACTGTGACGCCAGCGGATCGTTGCCCAGCCCGAACGCCGTCAAATACGCCAGGGTCTCGTGATTGCCCGTCTCGACGAACTCGGCGAGGTTGAGATCACGACCGGTCTGGTTGTTGAACACCCAACCGGTCTCGCGCACGACCTCGTCGGCAGAACGCTTCTGCTCGCTCTTGGTGCCGGCTGCCTTCCACGGCACGTGATTGCGTCGCATGGGGCGGGTGTTACTTCCGCTCCGGTAGCGGCGCTGAGTACGCCTGACCGGAGTCGAGGCCGAACGCAGTGTGCAACGCCCGTGCCGCACGCTCGAGATCCACTGCAGCGATGACCACACTGATGCGGATGGTCGACGTCGAGATCATCAAGATGTTGACCGACTCGTCGGCCAGGGTGCGGAACATCTTGGCGGCAATGCCCGGGCTGGTCTTCATGCCGGCGCCGACCAGGCTGATCTTGGCGATGTCGGCGTCGTGATCGACCCCTCGTGCACCGACCTCGGCGGCGACGCGACTGACGATCGACTCGACCCCGACCATGTCGGCCTTCGGTACGGTGAAGCTGATGTCGGTCGCGCCGTTGTGCGAGGTGTTCTGCACGATCATGTCGACGTTGACGTTGGCCGCGGCGAGCGGTTCGAACAACGTCGCCGAGATCCCCGGGCGGTCTGGAACGTCGACGATCGTCACCCGGGACTCGCTGGTGTCGGTGACGACACCGGAGATGATTGGCTCTTCCATGCTTGGCTCCTGATCGGTGACCCAGGTGCCCGGCTCCCACGTGAAGGCTGAGCGGACGTGAATGGGGACGTTGTGGTTGCGGGCGAACTCGACACTGCGCAGGGCCAGCACCTTGCTGCCCGCGCCGGCCATCTCGAGCATCTCCTCGAAGTTGACGTGCGCCAGCTTGCGGGCCTGCGGCACGATGCGCGGGTCGGCGGAGAACACACCCGTGACATCGGTGTAGATCTCGCAGCTGTCGGCGCCCAGCGAGGCCGCCAACGCCACCGCAGTCGTATCGCTTCCGCCACGCCCGAGCGAGGTGATCTCCTTCTCGACGCTGATGCCCTGGAACCCGGCGACCACGCAGACCTTGCCTGCCGCCAGCGCCTCGCGCACCCGATCCCCTTTGACCTCGACGATCTTCGCCTTCATGTGCACCGAGTCGGTGATGATCCCGGCCTGGCTGCCGGTGAAGCTGACCGCCTCGATGCCGAGGTCGGCCAGCGCCATGCACAGCAGTGCCATCGAGATGCGCTCGCCCGTCGTGATCAACATGTCCATCTCGCGGCCCGGTTGCGTGCCTGACACGTCGTTGGCCAGCTTGATGAGGTTGTCGGTGGTCTTCCCCATGGCGCTCGGCACGACGATGACGTCGTGACCGTGGCGTCGGGTGAAGGCCACGTTCTCGGCGACGGCACGCATGCGGTCTGGGTCGGCGACGGAGGTGCCGCCGTATTTCTGCACGATCAGGGCCACGGGTTCCACAGGCTAGCGAGTTAGCGTCGAACGTCGTGCTCGGCCGTGCGTTGGATGACTCGTATGCGCCGGAGGTGCGAGGCAACCTGACGGCCTTTGCCGGGGCCCGATTGACATCCAACGCGTGCTACCGCTTCGTCGGGCCGTTCATCGCCACGATCGCCCGCGGCCTCGACGTGAGGTTGGCCGACATCGGTGTGGCGATCGCTGTTTCCGAACTGTTCGGCCTGGCGTCGCCCGTGATCGGGCACGTCGTCGATCGGCTCGGCGCGCGGCGAGCGGTCGCCGTCGGCCTCGGCGCGGGAATCGTCGGGACATGCCTGGCGGCGGCCAGCCAGGGCGTGGCCATGCTGGCGGTCGCTCTGGTGCTGATCGGTCAGGGGAACACGACGTTCTATCTCGGCATCGGCACCTGGATCGCCCACCACGTGCCGTACGAGCGCCGCGGTCGGGTGATCGGCCTGATCGAGGTGTCGTGGGCCTTCGGGCTGCTGATCGGGGTCACCACGATGGGCCTCATCACCGCCGCGACGAACTGGCGCGTCGGGTATCTCAGCGGCGCGGCGGCGATGATCGCGATGGCGATCGTGGTGGTCGGTCGGATCGAGACACAGACCGTCGAGCATCGGACTGCTGCCGCGGTCCGAGTCGCCGGTCGGCTCATCTCGCGCGGCTGGCTGGTGTTGCTGTCCGGATTCGCCCTCACCGCTGCCAGTCATTCGCTGGTCGTCACCTTCGGCAGTTGGCTGGAGGATGAGTTCGGGCTGACCCCGGCGGGCCTGTCAGCCGTCACCTTCGTGCTCGGCGCCGGCGAACTGACGGCCACGTTGTTCGTTGCTCGTTTCACCGATGCGTGGGGCAAGCGCCGGTCGGTCGCCTTCGGAGCATGCCTGATGATTCCGGCCAGCGCCGGGCTGGTCGTGCTGCATCACCATCTGGTCCTCGGTGTCTTCCTGCTGGCCGTCGTGGTGCTCGGCTTCGAGTTCTCGGTCGTCAGCGCCATCTCCCTCGGGGCGACGCTGGTGCCAGGCTCGCCGGCGCGTGGGCTGGGATTGTTGGTCGGTGTCGACACGATCGGGCGAGCCATGATGTCGGTGCCGGCGACACGGCTCTACTCCAGCCACGGCATCGGTTGGCCGGCGACGATGACCGCCATTCTGTCGACCATTGCCGTCGCCACGATCGTCATCTCCGCGCCCCGAGCCCTCCCGAATCGTCCGTGACGAAACCCGACACCGCCACCTCCCCGCCCCCACCCCTCCCGAATCGTCCGTGACGAAACCCGACAGGGCGCGAGGGCGGGTTTCGTCACTGACGATTCACGAGGGGAGCGGTCGCGGCAGTGCGCTGCGTGCGCCGCGCACTGCGTTTGGCGGCTCCGGCCCCCCCGTGCGGGGCGCCGGCTGACAAACACCGGGCTGGGCCTCAGCCGCGATATGCGTTGGTGATCGGCAGGCGGCGATCCTTGCCGAACGCCTTCACACTGACGCGCACACCGGGCGGGCACTGGCGGCGCTTGTACTCCATCACATCGACCAGGCGAGTGATGCGACGGACCAACGCCTCGTCATGGCCGAGCTCGATGATCTCCGAGGCGGTGCGGTCTTCCTCCACATAGAGCTCGAGGATCGGGTCGAGCACCTCGTAGGCCGGCAGGCTCTGATCGTCACGCTGATCGGGCCGCAGTTCGGCGGAAGGCGGCTTGGTGATCACGCTCTCGCCGATGACCTCGCGCCCGGCGCGCTCGTTGTAGTACCGGCACAGGTCATAGACGCGGGTCTTCAACACATCTTTGATCACGCCGTACCCACCGACCGAGTCGCCGTACAACGTGAAGTAGCCAACGGCCAACTCGCTCTTGTTCCCGGTGGTCAACACCATCCACCCGAACTTGTTCGACAACGCCATCAACGTCGTGCCGCGCACGCGGCTCTGCAGGTTCTCTTCGGTGAGATCGGCCGGCTTG